>JASBZN010000122.1 GCA_029983435.1 Urinicoccus sp.
CTTACTGCACAGATTCTTGTGGAAATGGTCCATCTTGGGCAAATTCCCTCTTTGAAGATAATGCAGAGTATGGCTATGGTATGCAAATTGCCGCTAACCAAGTTCGAGATCGAATTAAACTTTTGGCAGAAGAACTTATTGATAAAGATGTGGATCCAGAATTATCTCCTGTTCTTAAAGAATGGATTGAAGGAAAGAATGACTACAAAAAATCCAAGGCAGCTACAGGAAAGTTACTTCCCTTATTGGAAAAATCCTATCCAGGATATGAAGATCAATTAGAAGAATTAAAGGCTCTACAAGACTACCTCATCAAGAGAAGTCAATGGATTATTGGTGGAGACGGCTGGGCTTATGACATTGGATTTGGCGGCGTAGACCATGTACTTGCCTCTGGAGAAGATGTAAATGTCTTAGTTGTAGATACAGAAGTTTACTCCAATACTGGAGGACAATCTTCCAAGGCAACACCAACAGGAGCTGTTGCACAATTTGCTGCAGCAGGTAAGGTCACCAAGAAGAAAGATTTAGGCCTTATGATGACTAGTTATGGCTATGTTTATGTAGCATCTATTGCCATGGGTGCTGATAAGAACCAAGCCCTTAAAGCCATTAAGGAAGCAGAAGCTTATCCAGGACCATCCTTAATTATTGCCTATGCTCCATGTATCAACCATGGAATTCGAACAGGAATGGGAACATCTGTTGAAGAAGAAAAGAAGGCTGTGGAAACAGGTTACTGGAATCTTTACCGCTACAACCCAAGTTTAAAAGAAGAAAGAAAGAATCCCTTCATCTTAGACTCCAAGGAGCCAACAAAACCTTACCGCGAATTCCTAGATGGAGAAGTTCGTTACACTTCCTTGAAGAAATTATTCCCAGAAAGAGCAGAGTCCTTGTTTAACTTAGCAGAAGAACAAGCAAAAGATCGCTATGAAAGCTATAAGAAATTATCTGAAACAGAAGATGTTGAATAAAAAGACAAATAAAAAAGGGAGTCAAAATTAAAAGGCAGCCCTTTAAAGTAAGACCATAAAACACCAGAGAAAGTTCTATCCTTTCTCTGGTGTTTTATGGTCTTATTTTGTATTTTTAAGAGTAAAAATTTCTTATGTTGTACTTGTTTAAAAAAGTTCTTGCACTTTACCAAGAACTAGTGTAATATATCTATATACTTAAATACTTTGATAGAGAGAAAAATACTTGAGGTTCTTTACAGAGACCTGGAGCAGGTGAAAGCCAGGAAGAAATAGAGTATAGAATATTCACTCTGGAGTAGAATTGTTGAAAATGTAGACAATTTCGGAAGCCACCGTTATCTCAGGCTATGGATTATATGATCCTGATGAGTGATAGTATTTTTTTACTATAATTTAGGTGGTACCGCGAATCTTTCGTCCTATGGATGAAGGATTTTTTTTATTGTAAATTTTAAAGGAGGAAGACATGGGAAAGAAGATTTTATTACTAGTTCTTATTTTGGCCTTGGTAGGATGTCAGACGGGCCCAGAAAAGAAAGAAGAAAAAGAAAGTAGAAATTCTCCAAAGATAGGGGTTATTCAATTTATTGATCAAATCAGTTTGGATGCTGTACAAGAAGGCTTTGAAAAAGAAATAAAGACCCTTTATCCTGATGCAGAAATTATCGTTCAAAATGCCCAAGGGGAAACAGGTAATATTCCTCAAATTACACAAAAGATGGTACAAGAAAAGGTGGATGTTATTTTTGCTATTGCAACACCAGCAGCTCAAGGGGCCTTAACAACGAAGGGCGATATTCCTTTGGTTTTTGCAGCAGTAACAGATCCTAAGGGAGCCGGGTTGGAAGGAAAGTGTACAGGGGTTACAGATGCTGTGGATGAAAAAAAGCAAGTAGAAGACTACCTGAAACTTTTTCCACAAATAAAGACCATTGGAACTCTTTATAATACGGGAGAACAAAATTCCAGGGTCCAAGTAGATCAACTTAAGAAGATTTGCCAAGAGAAAAACATTCAATTGGAAGCCATGGGCATTAATAATATCAATGATATTCCTCAAGCCATGACAATTCTATCGAAGAAGATGGATGGATATTTTGCTATATCGGACAATTATGTAGCTTCAGGAATTCCCCTTCTAGTAAAATCTCTAAATGAAAACAAACTACCTAGCTTTTCAACAGAAGAAGGGCAAGCTAAAAATGGACTTCTCATGGCTTCTGGAGTCAACTATAAAGAAAGTGGAGTTCAAGCAGCGCAATTGGCAGAAAAAATATTAAAGGGTAGCAAGGCAGAAGACTTACCTATTGAAGATCCAAAGGCTATGCATAGGGTCTTTAATGAAAAAACAGCGAAGATGTTAAACTTATCCAAAGACCAGTACCCTACAGGGGACAACCTGGTGATGATAGAAGATAAATAAAAATTAGAAAAAGGAGTAGAGAATGGGAGAAATGATTTTGGTCTCCATCCAACAAGGGTTTATCTTTTCTCTGTTGGCCATTGGAGTTATGTTGACATTTAGAATATTGGATATTGCAGATTTGTCGGTAGAGGGAACTTTTCCCTTAGGAGCGTTCTTCTTTGCTAAATTTGCAGAGACATTTATGCTACCAGTAACAATCCTCTTCTCCTTTTTTGCAGGCTGTTTAGCTGGTTATTTCACTTACTTTCTCTATAAAAAAGTAAAGATTGCGCCGATTTTAGCAGGGATTTTAACTATGACGATTTTATATACGGTGAATTTAAGGCTGACAGGACAAAGCAATCTTCCCCTAATGGATGTGCCTTCTTTATTTAGTGTCTTTTCAACAAAGGGTGGAAAACTGCTTATTTTAGCTCTTATTGCTTTGGGAATTAAAGTCCTCTTAGATTGGTTTTTTAAGACGGAGAAAGGTTATCTTTTAGTGGTAACAGGAGATAATGAAGACTTGGTTAAGTCCTTAGGACAAAAGCCCAACCACTACTATTGTTTGGGATTAGTCCTTTCCAATGGATTGGCAGCTTTAGCGGGATGTCTGGCAGCTCAGTATCAAGGTTATGCAGATATTTCCATGGGTCAATCCATGATTGTTACAGCCTTAGCTAGTTTAATCATTGGAGAAACAACCTTTCAATCCTTGCCTCTTAAAAAGACAAGTAGATGTATTTTAGGAGCAATCCTTTACCGGATTATTTACGGTCTCGCTCTTTACTTAGGTTTGGGACCAGACGATTTAAAGGCAGTAACAGGACTTTTAGTCATAGTTTTTATTGCTTATAATAATACAAGTAGAAATATTTTGAAAAAGGGGGTTCAGAGATGTTAACCATTCAAGGCTTATCGAAAACATTCTACAAGGGAACAGAAGAGGAAAATGAAATTTTTAAGGATTTTTCTTTGGAAGTAAAGGAAAATCAATGTACAGCAATTTTGGGGCCGAATGGCTGTGGAAAATCTACTTTATTTAATTTGATTAGTGGAAAAATTCAAGAAGACCAAGGAACAATTTCTCTAGAATCCGTTAATTTAAATCAATTAAACGAAGAAAAGCGGTCCCTCTACATTGGAAAGGTAGCCCAAGATCCTAGTAAGGGTGTCAGTCCCAATCTTACGGTTCTAGAAAATATGAGTTTGGCTAAGAAAAAGGGACAAAAATTTACCTTAAAAGCTCTTCTCAACAATCAAGGAAAAGAACCCTTGGTTGAAGAGTTAAAAACTTTAA
>JASBZN010000123.1 GCA_029983435.1 Urinicoccus sp.
CAGGAGACTTTTTAGAAAGAGGCGTAACTGCCTATCATTTAAATCGGGAAAAGAAATGGACCTTTCAACCTACAGCCAAAGTGGGAGACCAAGTTATGGCTGGAGACATTCTAGGAGAAGTTCAAGAAACACCGGTTATTCTTCATAAGATTATGGTGCCCAATGGGGTGGAAGGAAAGGTTCTTGAAATAAAAGAAGGGGACTTTACTGTTGACCAAACCATTGCTGTTTTAGAAACAGAAAAGGGCAACAAGGAATTAAATATGATTCAAAAGTGGCCTGTACGTCGTGGCCGCCCTTATCAAAAGAAGATTGACCCCAACACTCCTTTAGTTACAGGACAACGGGTTATCGATACCTTTTTCCCCATTACCAAGGGAGGAACTGCAGCAATTCCAGGACCTTTTGGATCTGGTAAAACAGTGGTTCAACATCAATTGGCAAAATGGGCCGATGCAGAAATTGTGGTTTATGTAGGTTGTGGAGAACGTGGAAATGAAATGACCGACGTATTGATGGAATTTCCAGAATTGATTGACCAAGAAACTGGAGAGTCCATTATGAAACGGACCGTTTTAATTGCCAACACCTCAAACATGCCAGTAGCTGCTCGGGAAGCCTCCATTTATACAGGTATTACTATTTCTGAATACTATCGGGATATGGGTTATTCTGTTGCGATGATGGCGGATTCTACCTCTCGTTGGGCGGAAGCTCTTCGGGAAATGAGTGGTCGTTTGGAAGAAATGCCTGGTGACGAAGGTTACCCAGCATACTTGGCTTCTCGGATTGCAGAATTTTACGAACGAGCTGGCCGGGTGGAATGTAAGGGCCAAGATCAAAGAGAAGGAGCTCTTTCTGTTATTGGAGCCGTATCTCCTCCAGGAGGGGATATTTCTGAACCCGTTACCCAAAACACCCTGCGGATTGTAAAGATCTTCTGGCGTTTAGACTATGACTTGTCTTACCAACGTCACTTCCCAGCAATTAACTGGATTGACTCCTATTCTCTATATCAAGGAAAGATTGACAAGTACCTAGACCAACACGTATCCAAAGATTTTTCCAACTACCGGAAAAAAGCCATTGCTCTTTTACAGGAAGAAACATCTCTTTTGGAAATTGTTCGTTTGGTTGGGCGGGATACCTTGTCTGAAAAAGATCAATTTAAATTGGACATTACCAAGTCTTTAAGAGAAGACTATCTTCAACAAAATGCCTTCCATGATGTAGATACCTATTGCTCTTTAGAAAAACAATACAAGATGCTCTATACCATCTTGAACTTCTACAACAAGGGTCTTGAAGCATTAGATAATGGAGCCTACTTGGAAGAAATTGAAGAATTAGATGTTATAGAAAAAATTTCTAGAATGAAATATATTTGTGAAAGTGACCTAGCAGAGATTGATGCCATTAATCAAAGCATTGACCAAGAAACCAAGGCTCTATATAGGGAGAGGGGTGACATGAATGCTTAAAGAATATAAATCTGTAAACGAAGTCGTGGGCCCTCTGATGATGGTTGAAGGCGTAGAAGGCGTCAACTATGAAGAACTTGTAGACATTCAATTACAAACAGGGGAACATCGTCGAGGTCGGGTGATTGAAATTGACCAAGACAAGGCCATGGTGCAAATCTTTGAAGGATCTAGTGGAATTAACCTAAAGGATACTTCTGTTCGCTTCCTGGGCCGTCCCTTGGAGCTTGGAGTAAGTAAAGACATGATTGGTCGGGTCTTTGATGGCCTGGGCCGTCCCATCGATGATGGACCAAAGATTGTTCCTGATAAAAAAATCGACATCAACGGAACACCTATTAACCCTGTTAGTCGGGACTACCCATCAGAATTTATCCAAACAGGGGTTTCTGTTATTGATGGATTAAACACCCTGGTTCGGGGGCAAAAGCTTCCAATTTTCTCAGCAGCAGGTTTGCCTCACAATGAGCTAGCAGCACAAATTGCTCGTCAAGCCAAAGTGTTGGGAGGAGGAGACTTTGCCGTTGTCTTCACTGCCATGGGGATTACCTTTGAAGAAGCTCAATACTTTATTGATGACTTAACAGAAACAGGTGCTATTGACCGGTCTGTTCTCTTTATGAACTTAGCCGATGACCCAGCCATTGAACGGTTGGCCACACCAAAAATGGCCCTGACTTGTGCTGAATACTTGGCCTTTGAGCTAGGGATGCACGTTTTAGTTGTTATGACAGATATGACCAACTATGCAGAAGCTCTACGGGAAGTTTCTGCAGCTCGGAAGGAAGTTCCTGGTCGTCGGGGTTACCCAGGTTACCTCTATACTGACTTGGCTGGAATTTACGAACGAGCTGGCCGGGTAAAGGGACGAGAAGGTTCTATTACTCAAATTCCTATTTTAACGATGCCAGAAGGGGATATTACCCATCCAATCCCAGACTTAACAGGCTATATTACAGAAGGGCAAATTATCCTATCGACTGAACTCTTCAAGCAAGGACTGGAACCGCCTATTGATGCTATTCCTTCCCTATCTCGTTTAAAGGATAAAGGGATTGGTCAAGACAAAACTCGGGAAGACCATGCAGACACCATGAACCAAATCTACGCAGCCTATACAGCAGGGAAAGATGCCAAGGAACTATCCGCCATCTTAGGGGAAACAGCCCTATCCAAGGCAGATAAGGCTTTTGCAAAATTTGCTGATGAGTTTGAAAAACGCTATGTATCCCAAGGCTTTTATACCAACCGGTCCATTGAAGAAACCTTAAATCTTGGTTGGGAACTCTTAAATTACATTCCCAGAAGTGAACTTAAGAGAATTGATGATAAGCTCATTGAAAAATATTTGGGAAGCAATAAAGAAGGACAAGATCAAGGAAGTCAAAAGATAGAAGAAGAGGAATAATATGACTGTTTTAAATATTAATCCTACCCGGATGAACCTCTCCTTGTTGAAAAAAAGACTGTCTACCTCTACTCGAGGGCACAAGCTCTTAAAAGATAAGCAGGATGAGTTGATGCGACAATTTATCGACCTGATTAAAGAAAACAAACGACTAAGGGCAGAAGTGGAAAGAGAACTGTCTTTGTCCTTTCAGGACTTTTTACTCGCCTCGGCTTTAATGAGTCCAGAAATGTTGGAAGCGGCCATATCCATCCCCATCAAAAGGACCTTTTTGGACATTCAAGTAGAAAATGTCATGAGTGTTCAAGTTCCTAAGATGACCTTCCAAACGGAAGATATTGCAGTGAATGACTCTGGTCTTCCCTATGGCTACCTGGAAACAACAGCTGATTTGGATGAAGCCATGGTGAAATTAAACCAAGTCCTTCAAAGGCTCTTGGACCTGGCCCAAAAGGAAAAAGCCGCCCAGCTTATGGCTGATGAGATTGAAAAAACTAGACGCCGGGTAAATGCCCTAGAATTTAGGACCATACCAGACCTGGAAGATACGGTGAAGTACATTCGGTCCAAGCTGGATGAAAACGAACGGGCCAACATCACAAGGTTGATGAAGGTAAAGGACATTATTTCGAAGGAAGAGGAAAAAGAAGAAAAAAGACAAAGAAGAATTGAAGAATTAGAAGTTTGAAAAAAAGCCAAAGCTTGTGTGGTGACCCCATAAAGTTGGACCTAATACCAGAGAGAATTTATATTTTCTCTGGTATTTTTTATGCTGCATTCTTTTCT
>JASBZN010000124.1 GCA_029983435.1 Urinicoccus sp.
TTTCGATTATACGGTCCAACAAGTCTTGAAAGCTTAAACCAGCCTCTTCCCATAGGTAAAAAGCCATACTGCCAGGTTGGGTGTTGATTTCATTGAGGTAGACTTGGTCTTCTTCCATAATAAAGTCGATGCGGACAACACCTGCCCCATCAATGGCATTCATGGCTTCTTTAGACATCCAATGCATGTCTTCTAGAATTTCTTTTTCCGGTACCACAATGTTTCTTCCACCCTTGCCAGGAGTCTTTTGTCCCGTCTTGTTATTGCTGTGGATGTACTTTTCATCAAAGGTCAAAAGGTCATGAAGGCTTTTGGGCTCTTCAATGGGGCTGAGTTCGTAGTTGCCATTGGCTCCCAAAACAGAAATATTTAGCTCCCGAGGTTGGTCAATGGCGTGCTCTATAACCACCTTTTTATCATAAGATAGGGCCACAGCCACCGCTTCATCTAAGTCCTTTTCTTCTTTTACCTTGGTAATTCCAATACTAGACCCCAGGGAAGCTGGTTTCACCATAAGGGGATAGCCCAATGGTTTCATCTTTTCTAAGACGCCTTCCTTATTTTCTCTCCAGTCCTGGCGAGAAAACCAAATGTAGGGCACTTGCTTAATGCCAGCATTGGCAAACCGTTCTTTCATTAGGACTTTATCCATGCCTAACACGCTGCCAGAAACCTGGCAACCTGTATAGGGAACAGACCAGTGTTCCAAAAGCCCCTGCATAGATCCGTCTTCTCCGTTGGTTCCGTGAAGGGCGTTAATAACGCAGTCTAGCTTGATTGCCTCTTCTTCCTCTTGGTCTCCCTTTAAGAGCCCCCCCTTGCGTTTTATTTTTTGGAAGAGAGAGGCTGTTCCCATCTTAATATAGACAGGGTGGGCCTTGGAAAAATCTTGGGTCTTAAAAGTCTTAAAGTCCTTTAGGGCTTCTCCCCCTAGCCATTTTCCCTCTTTTGTCACATAAATCGGCACCACTTGCTTGTCCTTGTTCAAGTTTTCCATGACTTGAACACCTGTAATTACGCTTACTTCATGTTCGACACTTTTGCCGCCAAACAATACTCCGATTGTTTTCATACTTCCTCCTAATATAAACTTTCTTCTTCTATTTTATCATAATCAGGACTTAGGAACTTGAATTTATCAAAAGTTTTGTAAACTTTAGCCCAGTCTTTACCTTTCTCTTAAAAAATCCCCAGGAAAACCTGGGGATTTTTACTCTTATATTTCATTATAGTTATCGGGTAGGTCGTTTTCGATTAACACGACATCTCCTGGCCCTGTTAAATGGGCAGAAATTTGGGTTGCTTCATCTAGGCTAGAGGCCACAAATAAATTTTTCTTGGGGAAAAGTGCCTTTTTTAAACCCTTTTGAATCGCTTGGGTTTGTTTTTCTCCTACCAAGATGCAGTAATCTACAACTTCCGCAATTTCTTGGCCAAATTTTTCATTTTCCTCTTCTTCCATATCCCCTAGCTCCACCATTCCTGGCGTGATGATGACTTTTTTCACCTGGTCAAAGGCTCCTAGAACATCCAGAGCTGCCCTGGCTCCTACGGGGTTGGAGTTAAAGGAGTCATCAATGACGTTGACGCCTGTTGGACCTTGAATCAGCTGAAGTCTGTGTTCTACTGGTTCAACTTTGCTAATGCCTTGGGCAATTTTTTCTCCTGACATGCCCAGGGTGTAAGCTATGGAAGCAGCTGCCAAGAGGTTGGAAATATTGTGTCGTCCTAAAAGGACTGTTTCACACTTGACGGCTTCTTGCCCTGGCAAGTGGAGGGAAAAAGTAGATCCTAAAGCTCCCACTTGAACATCACTGGCATAGACGTCTAAGTCATAAGCCTGATCCATACCGTAGCGAATGGTTTTTAAGGGACAGCCATCGGCTAGGGACCGAACATAGTAGTTATCTACATTGAAAATAGCTACGCCATCTTCTGGCAAGGCTTCAATGAGTTCGTACTTTGTTTTTTGAATGTTTTCTATGGTCTTAAAAAGGTGCATGTGGGTGGGACCAATGGCTGTAATTACGCCAATTTTTGGCTGAACCAAGTCTGCCACTTCCTTAATTTCTCCTGGCTCTTTGGCTCCCAGTTCCGCCACAAAAACCTCTTCATTTTCTGTTAGGTCGTTGTTAATGACCTTGGAAAGCCCCATGGGGGTGTTAAAGGAAGAAGGTGTCGTTTGAACCTTAAAGGCCTCGCCTAAAATAGTTGCCGCCATAAACTTAGTGGAAGTCTTCCCAAAAGACCCTGTAATCCCTACAACTGATAGGTCCTTCCTATTTTTTATTTTTTCCTTGGCTGCATCATAAAAACCTTGGTTGATTTTATTTTCCTTAGGGAGATTTATTTTTGCCGCCAAAATAATCCAGTGGTATTGGCTATAGACAAAAACCAAGAGTAAGAGGGGGCAAAAGAGAATCCAGAAAAAGTACTTGTAGAAAAAGGCCGATAAGACCAGGACAACAAGTAGGGCCATGGCCGTTATTTCCAGGTGACTTTTATGGAGCCTCTTGGCCCGGTCTGTCCAAACCAAGGGAGTCTTGTTTTGACTGGACTTATTTTTCAAGGCAAAGTTAAATTCTTTATTGGCCTTGAGCCAAATCTTATAGTCCCTAGGTTGGTAGCCCTCTAGCTGCATCATGTGCAGGGGTCCAGGGCTGTATTTTTTAATGACGAAGTAGGCAAGACAAGCCAATCCTCCATAGTAAATAATATATAAGAGTCCAAATAAGTGATTCATTTCCCCTCCTTAATCTTTTAAAAAGGATCCAATAACAGCTGAAAAGGTGCCATAGTCATCTACATAACTATAGTGGCCTCCATTTAGTTCTACTAAACCGGCATCGGGAATTTTTTCTTCAAAAACCTTCCCCATCCACAAGGGTGTTGCATCATCTTCCCGGCCCCAAATTAAAAGGGTCGGTTGGCTTATTTTTGGAAAATAGTCTTCTGTGGATTCGTTAACAACCTTGACAAAGGTCTTTCGCATAATCCCTTGGGCCGCCTGGTAGTCATCTGAGCCAAACTTTTTATAAAAAGCTTCTAAGGCTGCTTCTTTTCCCTGAGATCGATGGAAAAAGGTATAGGCTTTTTTCATGGCCTTAAAGGAATAGACTTTAAAATAATAGTCCAAGCTTCTTTTGGGTAGGACACCTGATGCATCAATAAGGACCAAGCGGTTCACTCGGTCTGGATATTTAACAGAAAAAATCGTCAGGGTCTTACCCCCAAAGGAATGACCAATAAAATCTGCCCGGCTAATTTGAAAGGCGTCACAGAGGTCCTTTAAAAAATCCGCATAGTCTTCTGTCCCCCAAACTTCTTTGGGTTCGTCACTGTCGCCAAAACCTGGAGCATCGTAAAGAAGAACCCGGTAATCCTTTTTTAGGAGTTCGTAGACCCCCATCATGGTTTCAATATTTGTGCCCCAGCCATGGGCAATAACGCAGTATTTATCTCCCTGGCCTTCCAGGACATAGGCAATGTTTAGCCCTTTAATTTGACATGATTTTTTAAGCAAAAAAACGCCTCCTAATCTTTAGCTATTATACCATAGATTGACTGCCTGCCAAAATAAAAAAACCACCCTGGCGGATGGTTTTCTTGGCTTAAATTTTTGAATTTATAAATTTTCCAGGTCCAGCC
>JASBZN010000125.1 GCA_029983435.1 Urinicoccus sp.
TCCTTTATATTAAATAATTATTTAATATAAAGTCTATGTATATTATAGACTATAGGTAAAAAATATTCAATATTTTAGGTAATAAATATTCAATATTTTTTACCTCCCCTAAAATTTACCATTGGTACTGTTTTCTTAAAAATCCTTGTTTTAAATTTTTTCAACCTACTCTATAAATAGAAAAAGCTCCCCTAGGGGAGTTTTTATCTAATCCACTGCCACTGCCTGAACCACCAAACGTGTATCTCCTGGTGAGCAAGTTTGAAGGGTAATGAAGTGGTCTAAATTTTCTGGCAAGGGTTCCTTTATAATATTTCTGCCCTGAACATAGGATCGGAAGTTTTCCAAGGCTTGGCCTGGATAGCTGGGGCTTCGAAAGGCATCCATGGGGTCCGCCTCATAAACGGCAAAAATTTTATAGCGTTTATGGCCCACTAGACTGTCGATTTCTATATAGGGGGCTTTTTTTACAAAGTCAGGATCTTCATATTGGTGAAGGTCCTTAAAGCAACCGCCTCTCTTGGCATTGTGTCCATAGAGAATGGTGTTTTGGTCTGAAAAATCAGCTTGGTTGCGGTAGTCCATAAAAATGGCACCAAAGGGATTTTTTTCTTTTTCATAGCTATGGTAGAGGTAGTAGTCGTTGTCTTTACCTTGGACCACAGGGTAGTTAATTTCTGTTTGGTCCAGGCGAATCCAAGCTTGAATTTCTGGGTAGCTTTCTTGTAGGCCTTGAATCTTTTCTATCGATTTTTCATCTTGGCTTTTCTCTGGAGCTTTTTCTTCCTGTTTTTTGGCTTGGATTTGAATTTTTTTCACACCTTGGTCATAGGCTCGGCCCGCTTGATAGTAGGTCACTAGCTTATACAGGCTAAACGCCAAGACGGCAAGTAAAATAATTTTAATAACAAGTAAGGTTTTTTCTTTCATTTCTCTTATCCTTTATTTTTCCATAAGGGGTAGGTCTTTTGTCCAGTCTGGATCTTCTTTCCCATTTCCCACAGGAGGAAGAATTTTTTTCAGATCCTTAACAAAGTAGTTGGTAAATTTCCCAACCCCTTCTTTGTTCATATGGTAGCCGTCATAGTAGTCTTGAGCTTCAAGACCCATGGCAGCTTTCTTTTCATTATAATTTATATAGGTTATTTTTTCATCATCCAAAAATTTTTCTAAATCTTTCAAGACTTCTTGGTAGCTTTGGTCCTCAAAGGTAGGGGTCTTTACCAATACGAAGTCAATGTCTCTTTCGGCGCAATAGGACTGCATTTTTAAAAGAGTGGCTTTCTTTTCAGGAGAAACTTTTTTGCAAATTTTTCCCTTTAAGCCTCCTTCTAGGTCGGTTTTAAACTTTTGGCTTTGCCCTTCTAAAGCCACATAGCCCCGGTAGGGGTCGTGATAGTCCCGATACTTAACCTGGTAGTCCCTCTCTTCTAAGTCAGACCACCGGTCGTGGTATTTAATCAGAGGCAAAAGAGCCTGGGCCTTCATTCCTCTAGGCACCACTTGGTAGATCATCTCTAATTTATTTAAGCTCAAAGGCATGTCGTCACTATAGGAATGAACAACGCCAGGATCTTTCGGGTCTTCCTGGAGAAGACAGGCAAAAACATCCACAAAAACCACTTGGGGCTTGTATTTTTTTATGGCATCTTTCATATAGTAGTAGGTCGCTTCCAGAGGTTGCTGCTGGCTAGCCAAGACATAAGACTTAAGACCTGTTGTTTTGTAAATCTCTAAGGGAGAAAAAGAACAATAACTATGACTCGTCCCTAAAAAATACAAGTCATAATCCTCCTGGCTATTGTAGAACCCACCAATTTTATTGGACATATCCCAGGGCTTATCTAAAGATTTTCGAATAACGATTTGATTGACCTGGACTAGGATTCCCACAAGGAAAAGACCAAAAAGGAGAATCTTTAGGCCAGAGTAAACTTTCTTTTTCATGCTTTTCACCTAAAATTGAAAATAAATAAATTGTGATTCTGCATAGCCAGGGCCATAAACACCAAAAATCACAGTGGCAGTAATGAGTAGTAAGAGAAAAACCCACCGAAGAGGAAGGGCACTTTGAGCCAAAGAAGCTCTCAGGTCCAGGCCATGGTACTTTAAGAGATCTATAAAAAGTAAAATTCCCAAAGCCACCAATGCAGCATTCAGCCCCACGATTCCCAATTGACTATTTTCAATTTCTTGAATAAACACGTTGTAATCCCAAGATTGATAAAAAATAGCTCTTAGATAATGAATCCCCTGGCTAATATTTTCGGCCCGGAAAAAGACAAAGGCCACCACCACGATAAAAAAGGTGTAGATCCAGCCTAAAACTTGACCCAAAGGAGTCTTTTTTCTTGGCCTTTTCCCCTGGCTCTTTCTTCTATTTCGTAAAAAAACTTCCAGAGAATTAAAAAATCCATGAATCAATCCCCAAAGGACAAAGCTCATCTCCGCCCCATGCCAAAGACCAGAAACGGCAAAGACGATAAGGATGTTGCGGATATTTCTTTCCAAACTCACCCGGCTCCCTCCTAAAGGGATGTAGAGATAGTCCCGAAACCAGCTGGACAAAGAAATGTGCCACCGCCGCCAAAATTCCACAACAGACTTGGCCAAGAGGGGTTCTTTAAAGTTATCCATCAAGTCAATGCCTAAAATCTTAGCCGATCCCTTGGCAATGAGGGAATAGGAAGAAAAATCGCAGTAGATTTGAATGGTAAAAAAGATTGCTGCCAAAACTAGGCTCAGGCTCGTAAAGTTCCCATCGTTTGAAAAAACTTCATTGACAAAAATCGCCACCCGGTCTGCCAACACTAACTTGAGAAAAAAACCCCACACCATGTCGGTAAAGCCTACCACTAGATTGTCATACGAAAACTTCTGGTCCTTTTTTAATTGAGGCAGGAGATTCCCCGACCGTTCAATGGGCCCTGCCACCAATTGGGGAAAAAAAGACACAAAAAGAGCATATTGGATGAGGTTTTTTTCTGCTGGCAGTTCTCTACGATAGACATCTAGAGTGTAGCCTAGAGCCTGGAAGGTATAAAAAGAAATCCCCACAGGCAAAAGAACCTCCACCGCCTTTTCCAAGGGGCTAAAGTGAAAGACCTGGGCAAAAAAGTTTAGGCTGTGGATGGCAAAGTTGGCATATTTAAAAAGAAATAAAATCCCCAGGTTAATGAGAAAACAAAAAAAGACAAAGACCTTCCTCCGGGTCTCATCCTGACTCTTATCCAGCAAGAGTCCTGTGGCATAAGTCACCAAAATCGATAGGACCATCAGGAGGGTGTATTTTACATTCCAACAAGAATAGAAAAATAAACTTGCTGCCAGTAAAAAAGATTTTTTTAGTTTTCCTGGCAAGAGGAAGTAAAAAACCACCACCAGGGGAAAGAACATCAAATACGTAATGGAATTAAAAAGCATAGGGCCTCCATAAAATCTTTACCTCTATCATAGTATAAGCTGGGCGAGATTTCAAAAGATATTTATAGAAAGAAAGGTTCAAATTTAAAAGAATTTCCCTATTTTTTATGGACATGCTAAAAAAAGACCACTGAGACATTTGTGGTGACCCCATAAAGTTGGACCAAATACCAGAGAGAATTTATATTTTCTCT
>JASBZN010000126.1 GCA_029983435.1 Urinicoccus sp.
GGTGGCGGCTGGTCTGGCGGCGGCGGTTCTTCCGGCGGCGGAGGGGCCAGTGGCGGCTGGTAAGAGCTACAATCAAAGCGATACCTTTAGTTGAAAAGAAGGATAGATTTATAAAAAGCACCCTTTTATTGTTTTGCCAATAAGGAGGGTGTTTTTTTGGTTCCATTTCTTTATCCAAGACCAATTAAAGCAGGCCCGGTCTTTATCGTCTATTGCCAAGAACCTTGGCCTCTCGTCTTCTTGTCTCACAAGCTATTTAAAGCTGGCTCCAAAGAAACGGCAAAAAACAAGAGATGTAAAGTATCCGCTCTACTTTAAACGGTCCAAGTCCATTCTACGGAAAAAAGGAAGTCGACTTAGCCACGAAGAAAAAGAAAAACTAGAACGTATGCTATGGAAAGATATGGAAATCAAAGAAGCCTATTTCTTAAAAGAAAGCTTTTATGAGGTCCTAGATGCCCAGTAAAGAAGAAGCGGGGTAGGTCTTAGATAAATGGGCTTTGGGTTGCCAAAGGAAGTGGATTAAAGGAATTTAAGGCCAGTATCTAGGCTTATGAAAACTGGAAAGAAGAAATCTTAAACACCTTCTCCACAGGTATCACCAATGGACAGACAGAAGACTTTAACAACAAAATCAAAGTCATTAAAGGGATTTCCTCTGGGTATCGGAATTTTGAGAACTTTAAGAGTCGTATTTTAATGGTCTTTCGAACATAAAGAAGGGGGCTAGAATTCATCTCACCCCAACATTTAATAAAGAGCCTTATTAAAAAGGCAAACCGAGCATTTTAGCTGAGGCTCAATTGACCGATTGATAAATAAATGATAAAATAATCATGCTTTATAGGTGAGAAAGAAAAGCTTTATAGTGTAGGGGTTAACAGGTGGTAGTATGGGTTACTTTATCCTATTGGATTTAGATGGGACATTATTGACAGATGATAAAAGAATACAAAAAGAGGATATTGAAAGAATTCAACAATTTAAAGAAGAGGGACATCAAGTGGCTATTGCAACTGGCCGTCGTTACTATAGTGCTCGGGAAATTTTAAACCGGTATGATTTAAAACTCCCTATTATTGCCAACAATGGAGCGATTCTTAGAGATGAGAAAGATCAGCTCCTCTATAGAAAGCCTATCTCTTTGGATTTAATTCAAGGAATTATAGACAGGAGTCAATTTTTTGATGTCTATCCAGTTTTTCATATTGATGGATTTTACCAAACCTATGACATGATTTACCATACAAGAGACTTTAATTGTGAAGTTTTAGACTATCTCAGGGATGAACCCCTTCGCGTCTTGAAAATAAGAGACTATAAAAATCTTCACGACCAAGTAATCCTGTCAGCTATTTATTTTGGCTTGGATTATGAATTAAAAGATTTTCAGCAAGAATTAACCCAATCTTATCCTGGGATGTTATCCATGCATATTTTAAGGAATTTAGACAATCATTTTGGTATTTTAGAAATTATGCCAGAGAAGGTCGATAAATACTCTGGGGCCTTGCGGCTGGCAAAGAATTTCCACAAGACATCGGATGCGATGGTTACCGTAGGAGATGATGTAAACGACTTAACGCTTATTACGCGGGCCAAGGTAGGGATTGCTATGAAAAACGCTGCTCCAGAGCTAAAGGAAGCAGCCAATTTTATTAGTGACTACGATAATAACCATTGCGGAGCAACAGAATGTGTGGAAAAATTTTTAAAGGGAGGCTTTTAAAATGAATATTAACTGGTTTCCAGGGCATATGAAAAAAACCATGGATGATTTGGCTAATAAGTCCAACGTAATTGACTTCATTATCGAAATGTTGGATGCAAGAATCCCTCTGAGTTCACAAAATCCTAAACTAACAGAGGTTTTACCTAATAAAAATCGTTTAATTTTATTAAATAAAAGTGATTTAGCAGATCCTGACCAAAATAAGGCTTGGCTACTAGAATTCAATAAACAAGCCCATACGCGAGCCATTCTCTACAATAGTAAGAACCCAAAAATGAAGCAGGCGTTAAAGACAGAGGCTTATGAGTTAAATAAAGACCTCCTGGAAAAAAGAAAAGAACGAGGCCTCGAAGGGCATTCTCTAAGAGCCATGGTTATTGGGATTCCAAATGTTGGAAAGTCTACTTTTATTAATTCTTATGTTGGGAAAAAAAGTGCAAGAATAGGGAATCGACCGGGGGTAACGAGGTCCAACCAATGGATTCGCTTGGGAGATGGAGTGGACTTACTGGATACACCAGGGGTCTTATGGCCCAAGTTTGAAACAGAAAGGATAGCAAAAAATCTGGCCTATGTTGGATCCATTAAAGATGAACTTTTAGATTTAGAGACCCTAGCTCTCTCCTTTGTAGATGAAATAAGAAAAATAAATCCAGAAATTTTGGAAAAAAGATATGGCATTGAGGTTACTGGGACCAATCTTGAAGTTTTAGATGCAATTGGGAAGAAGCGAGGAGCTATTTCCAAGGGAGGTTACATTGACTATGAAAAAGTTTCTTCCCTATTATTTGATGATTTTAGGAAGGGGCGCATGGGAAGAA
Source organism: Urinicoccus sp. (assembly GCA_029983435.1). Taxonomy (GTDB): domain Bacteria; phylum Bacillota; class Clostridia; order Tissierellales; family Peptoniphilaceae; genus Urinicoccus. The sequence goes on from JASBZN010000126.1 coordinate 2,554, forward strand.
TAACACTGGAGGATGCTCATGGAAACGTGTGATTTTGACGCCAAATACTATGAAAAAGGTTACCATAAAATTGCTGGGATTGATGAAGTGGGCAGAGGCTGTTTATTTGGTGATGTTGTAGCCTGTGCCATTATCATGCCAAGAGAATCTCTTATTGACGGCATTAAAGACTCAAAAAAATTAACAGAAAAGAAGCGAGAAAGTCTTTATGAAGTGATTTTAAAAGAGTGTGTTGCTGTAGGTATTGGTCGAATAGATGCAAAAGTTATTGATGAAATAAATATTAAGCAAGCCACAAGATTAGCCATGAAAGAAGCAGTCCAACATTTAAGAACCCAAGATGGAGAAAAAATTATTCCAGATCTTCTCTTAGTAGATGCTGAAAAAGTGGATTCGAGAATTGACCAAGAAGCGATTGTTCATGGGGATGATTTAAGTTATAGTATCGCTTGTGCATCTATTGTTGCTAAAGTTTATAGGGACCGTCTGTGTATGCGGTGGAGCCAAGACTATCCTGGCTATGGTCTGGAAAAGCATAAGGGGTATGGAACAGTCCTACATCGAGGAGCGATAAAAGCCTTGGGACCAACCCCTCTACATCGGAGAACTTTTTTAAGAAAGATTTTGCCCAATGAACCATCTTGACTTTGGGGCTAGAGGGGAAGATTTAGCCGCTAAGTATCTTTCGGATTTAGGTTATCAGATTATTCAGCGGAACTACAAAAATAAGATTGGGGAATTAGATATTATTGCCTTAGACGGACAGGTGTTAGTGATTGTTGAAGTAAAAACCAGAAAAAATCTACGTTATGGTCATGCTTTTGAAGCGGTGGATGAAAGAAAGCAAAGAAAGATTAAAGATACAACTCTGGTTTATCTTCAAGAAGAAAAGTTAAACTATCTCCAATGTCGATTTGATGTTATTGAAGTTTATCCCTATAATAACAAGGAGTGTAACCACTTTATTGATGCTTTTTGGTAGGAGGATCAGATGTATTCACGGATAAAAACATGTACGCTAGAAGGGCTTGA
>JASBZN010000127.1 GCA_029983435.1 Urinicoccus sp.
AGCCTCTGGGATTTCGTCCAAAGACTTTAAATCCAAGCTTTTCATATAGACCAATACCAGGAAGATTTTTCTCTAAAACCTCCAGCTCCACCTGTCCATATCCTGCTTTTTTGCCACATTCTATACAGGCCAAGCTTATCGCCTCTCCAATTCCTTGCCCCCAATAGTCCTTTTTTACAGCAATTCCTAAACTGGACCGATGCTTAATCTTACAAAAACTACCTAAACTATTTAAGCCTCCTATGGCTACAATTTTTCCATCCACTTCTGCTATTAGACTCACCTCTGCCGGAGCATCTTTCTTTTCTCTTAAGTAAGCTTCTTCCCCCTTTAAAGTTAGGGAATTTTCATCTGGATAGGCAATTAAGTGGTCTGTTTCTTGATATAAAGAGGTAAATAACTGTAAAATTTCCTTAGCATCTTGGTCTTCTCCATTTCGAACCCAGCCAACTTGCCCATTTTTTAAGGTAAATTTTTTCTTATATTTCATTTCTTCCTCCTTCTTTTTATTATCCCACATTCCCTTACAAATTTATATAAAAATAGGGAGCTTAAGCTCCCTATTTTTAAGATACGACTTTTGATAAAAAATCTTTTGTTCTTTCTTCTTGTGGATTATCGAAGATATCTTCTGGTTTTCCTTGCTCTAAGATTTGTCCCTTGTCCATGAAGAGGATGCGGTCCCCTACCTCTTTTGCAAAGCCCATTTCATGAGTCACAACAACCATGGTCATCCCTTCTTCTGCCAAATCTTTCATTACTTCCAAAACTTCCCCTACCATTTCAGGGTCCAGTGCGGAAGTTGGTTCGTCAAACAAAAGAACTTTGGGATCCATACATAGAGCTCGAACAATGGCAATCCTCTGCTTTTGCCCCCCAGATAAAGATCCTGGGTAGGCATCTTTTTTAGAAGCTAGTCCCACCCGGTCTAGTAAAGCCAAGGCCTTTTCTTCTACATTTTCATTTTTAACTAGTTTTGGTGCTAGAGTTAGGTTTTCAAGAACCGTTTTATGGGGAAAGAGATTAAAGTGTTGAAATACCATTCCCATCTCTTCTCGAACCTTATTAATATCTGAATCTTTAGCAGTAATATCTTTCCCATCGACGATAATGTTTCCAGAACTTACTGTCTCTAACCCATTTAAGCAACGTAAAAAGGTGCTTTTCCCAGACCCACTGGGACCAATAATAACAACAACTTCTCCATCCTCAATGACTTCAGAAATGTCATTTAACACTTTATTTTTTCCAAAATATTTGCATATGTTTTTAGTAACTATCACTACGGTGGAGTCTCCTTTCAAAGCGGCTTAAAAGTTTTGTTAAGCTATAGGTTAAAACAAAGTAGATTATCGCCACATAAAAATAGGGTTCAAAGGCCTTAAAAGTTGCCCCGCGAATCGCTTCTGCGTAATACATCATATCGTGTAGAGCCACAATGGACACAACTGCCGATTCTTTAATTAAGGTAACAAATTCGTTGCCTAGGGCTGGTAAAATGTTCTTCACCGCTTGAGGCAAAATAATGGACCTCATGGTCTGCTTTTCCGTCATTCCTAAAGATCTTGCCGCTTCACTTTGGCCCTTATCAATACTTTGGATTCCTGCCCGAATAATTTCAGAAATATAGGCTCCTGAATTTAGACACATGGGAATGGAGGCCAAGAAAATTTTATTTCTTAGCAGAGTATATCCAGGGGGAATAATATTTAAAATAGAGTAGACGAATAAAGTAATTTGAACAATTAATGGAGTCCCTCGAATAATTTCAACAATGGCTCCAGAAAGTCTTTTGGCAAATTTATTGTTACTTCGCCGTCCCAAAGCTAAAAGGGTTCCAATAATAATTCCAAAAAATACCCCAATGAGGGATAAAATTAGGGTTATCTTTAGTCCACTGGCGTAGTCTTTCCAATACTTACTAATAAATAGTAGACGTTTTTGTAAAAAATCCATCCTTCCTCCTTAAATGAAAAACTCCCTAACGGGAGTTTTTTATTGTAATTCTTGTACTTCTTCGCTGGACATCTCACTGTATTTGGCAATGGCTTCTTCCATCTTACCATCTTCTTTCCAGCTAGCAATGACCTTATTGATGATTTCAATGAGGTCTTCGTTGCCTTTGGCTACACCTACAGACATGGCGCCTTCATCTTCGAAGCCAACGTCTTTATATACAAGATCCTTATTTAAACTTTCAAATTGGCGTCCTGGAGGACCTGCAACAACCATTACATCAATTGTATGGTTTTTCAACTCTAGTACAATATTATTTTGGTTGGTCATTCCTTCATACTCTGCCCCTGTTAAAGTTTTTGCTAGTTCATCTTGTGTTGTTCCCATTTGTGCTGCCATCTTAACACCCTTAAAGCTATCCTTGGATGTATATTTGTCAGCATCTTCCTTACGAACTAAAATCCCTTGGTCTCCTGCAAAATAGGATTCAGAAAAATCAATAGCTTCCCGACGTTCTTCATTATCTACAAGACCTGCAATTCCAATATCTACTTCCCCAGACTTTAGGGATGGGATAATGGCATTAAATTGCATATCTTGAACAACCAGCTCTACACCTAGTTCATCAGCAATGGCTTGAGCTAAAGCAACATCGGCACCCACTATTTGAGAGTTTCCGTCTTCATCCTTGTGAATCCATTCATAGGGTGGATAATCGGCACTTGTTCCTAAAACAAGCTTGCCTTCTTTTTTTATTTTCGCTAAAGTTGGTCCTTCTTTACTCCCGCTTTCGGCTTCTTGGCCTCCACAGGCAACAAGACCTAAAATCATTGTAACAACAAGTAAACTGCTTAATAATTTTTTTAACATGTTTTTCCTCCTCTGTTTTTTATCACTTTCTTATCTTACAGATGGAGTCTTCTCATGGATTTGGAGTTACTGGAAGAGTTGACCCACTGACTCCATTGGCTCTTGCATGACATTTTGGGCATCAAGATTAAGGCCTCCTTTCAAATTAAAAATATAATGTATCCATTATATACCAAAACTTGAATTAGAATCAAGTTATTTTTCCCGTTTTTCCCATCTAACGTCCTAAACCAAAAAACTTTTGAAACAAAAAGACACATGGTCCATGTGTCTTTTCCATCTTATTAATAAAGGGTAATTGCCTTTAAGGGTTTTTCTTCCTTCACTTGCGGGCTTTGCTTTGCCTTTTTAGACTCGCTTGTCTTTCCAATCATTTGTTGAACCCCCATTTTGGCTAGTTCGCTGTCTGTTCCCATCCAAACAGGAGCACCTACTGCCATCTTTGGAAAAACAAACGTCTCTACATCGTAATTGAAAAGTCGGATACAACCATTGCTAGAATACGTTCCAATTTCATGAGGTTTGATGGTCCCATGAATACCATAACCACTTTTCCCAGGTATTCTCAATCCCATCCATCGCTTACCTAGAGGATTTCTTGGATGATTCCCTGGAATGGGTGTATACTTTCCTCCCATGCCTCCCCAAGCAGGATTGACATGTCTATTTTGAATGGTTGCCTTTCCAGAGGGTGTCGGTGTACTCTTTGTTCCCAAACAGACTGGATACTTACCTA
>JASBZN010000128.1 GCA_029983435.1 Urinicoccus sp.
TAATCAATCTTATCAGGCGTTGCAAGGAGAAATGACGGGCCTCAGGTCTCTAATAGATCAAGTCAATAAAGATTTAAACCTTGCTACAAAAGAATTAGAGGAGGTTTTATCTTCTCTTAAAGTATGTCCTATTTGTAAAAGGCCCCTAGACGAACATACCATTGAAAATATTGTTCATCATTAAATAGAAAGGATATCCAATGAACTACGAAGACCAAATCAATGAATTAGAAAAAAAAATCGCCCATGCTACTGAATTAAAGAATAAGGCAGAAGCACGATTAGAAAGTTTACAAATACAAGAAAAAGACCTCCTTCAACAACTTCATGAGATGGACTTAAATCCCGAAGATTTAGAAGGAGAAATTAAAAGATTAGATGAAGAAATTAAAAAAAATTTAGACCAAGCCAACCAATACTTACCAAAGGATATCTAAATAATGAGCGTCTTTAGTATTTTTGAAGATTTTGAAAAAAAAGAGCGGTCCAGCTTAGATCAAGCTATTGGGCAAAGAACATATATTGAAGAAAAATTAGTAGATGTTGAAAAGAACATAGAAAATATTAATGAAAAGATAGATCTTTATTCTAATGTAGTCTTACTTCTACAAAAGACTGCCACCTACGCTCGAGAGCAAGCTAAGTTTCAAATTGAGGATATGGTAACCAAATGCCTGCAATATGTCTTTGAAAAAGATATCGAGTTTGTCATTAACTTCCAAGAACTAAGAAATAATCCAAGTGCAGAATTTTTTATCTCTTCTGTTTTTGATGGAGAAAAAATATTAACAGACCCCCAATCATCTCATGGAGGGGGAGTAGTGGATGTTTTGAGTTTAGCCTTGCGAACAGCCTTTTTAGAGTTGCAGGATCCTCCATTTGAAGGACCTTTAATTTTAGATGAGCCTGGCAAACACGTAAGTAGTGATTATATATTTAATTTAGGTGAATTTATTCAACAATCCACCCTTAGCTTTGATCGGCAAGTGATTATGGTAACCCACAATGATCACTTAGCACAAATGGGAGATCGAACATATCTAGTAGATATTCGTGGAGGAAAAAGCCTAGTAAGACTTAAAATAGAAGATGAAACACAAGAAGATTAAAACCTTTTCTTTTTAAAATCTACATTGTTTCATCTAAGTACGAAATGACTTCTCTGAATTCTTGACTATTTGCGTTAAAAACGATACAATTTAAATGTAATGATTTTACAATGCAAAATGAAAACTAAATAGGAGGTGCATGCTTTTGCCAACTATTTTACAATGGATTCTTTATGTTGTTGGAATACTGGTAGCTGGTTTTATCGGTTACATAGTACGAAAAAATATAGGGGAGGGTAAAATACACCAAGCGGAAGAGCAGGCAAAAAACATCCTCATTGACGCACAAAGAGATGCTGAATCTACGAAAAAAGATCTTTTAAATGAAGCAAAAGATGAAATTCATCATTTACGTAGTAAAGTAACTGATGAAAATAATCGACGGCAACAGTCTTTAGACGATATGGAAAAACGTCTTCTTAGAAAAGAAGAAACCATAGATAGAAAAAGTATTTCTTTAGAAAAGAAGGAAGAGCAATTAGCCAAGGAAAGTCAAGAAGTGAAATCTTTAAAAGAAGAAGCTCAGGGAATGATTGGGCAAAGACTTAAAGAACTTGAAAGAATTTCTGGACTTACACAGGAAGAAGGCAAACAACTTTTGCTTAATGAGCTAGAATCTGAAATTATTCAGGAATCTGCCTTGTTAATTAAAGAAAAAGAACAAGAAGTAAGAGACGAAGCTCAAAAATATGCAAAAAATGCGATTGCTCTAGCTATCCAAAGAATTGCGGCAGATACAGTAACAGAGGCAACTGTTTCTGTAGTTAACCTTCCTAATGAGGAAATGAAGGGACGAATTATCGGCCGAGAAGGACGAAATATTCGTGCAATAGAATCGCTTACTGGAGTAGACTTAATTATTGATGATACACCAGAAGCAGTTGTATTATCTTGCTTTGATCCGATACGACGTGAAGTTGCAAAAATTGCGTTAGAACGACTGGTAACGGATGGTAGAATTCACCCAACAAAGATTGAAGAGGCAACAGAAAAAGCTCAACAAGAAGTAGATGCCACCATTAAAGAGAGTGGAGAACAGGCTGCCTATGATACTGGTATTCATGGTTTACACCCTGAACTAATCAAGTATTTGGGCCGGTTAAAATATCGTACCAGTTATGGCCAAAATATTTTAAAACATTCTGTAGAAGTGGCACATATTGCAGGTCTTTTGGCAGAGCAAATAGGCGCCGATGTAAAAACTGCAAAGCGTGGAGGTCTACTCCATGACATTGGTAAATCAATTGACCATGAAGTAGAAGGACCCCATGTAGAATTAGGTGTAAATTTAGCACGAAAATATCGTGAAAATGAAGCTGTGATTCATTGCATCGAAGCACATCATTATGATGTAGAATTTAACTCTGTAGAAGCAATACTTGTTCAAGCAGCAGATGCTATATCCGCTGCACGACCAGGAGCACGTAGAGAAACTGTTGAGTCTTATATAAAAAGACTGGAACAGTTAGAAGAAATTGCCAATAGTTTTAACGGAATTGAAAAATCTTACGCTGTACAGGCAGGACGAGAAGTTAGAATTATTGTTAAGCCTGAACAAATCAGTGAAGCGGAGACAATTTTAGTTGCTCGTAACATAAGGAAAAAAATCGAAACTGAATTAGATTATCCAGGACAGATTAAAGTAAATGTGGTACGCGAAACTAGAGCTGTTGAATATGCGAAATAAAACCTGCTAAGCAGGTTTTATTTTTTTCTAGGCAATTTCTAGACAGTTAGAAATATTTTACACACCACCTATTAAGATAATTTAAAGTCCTACAATTTTTAATAAACAGCCTGGACTTTAAGGAAAACTTATGGCTAGAGGAGATAAAAGTTGAAACTATCTTATATCGATGAATTTATTGGCTACTTAAAATCCATAAAAGGACATAGTGCTTTAACACAAAAAGAATATTATTATGATATTCAAAGTTTTTATAAGTTTATCTACCCTCGTTTATATCCAGATTTTGATATGGATAACTTTTCTGCAGATCAGGTAACAGCAGAAGATTTAAACCGGGTAGATAAGCAAATGATCTATTCTTATGTTTCTTATTTGGATATTGTAAGAAAAAATTCAAATAAAACGAAATATAGAAAAATATCCAGCCTCAGAGCATTTTATAAGTATTTATGTACAGTAGTAGATATCTGTCATCAAAACCCTGTTGAAAATATCGATATGCCAAAAATAGAAAAATCCTTACCCATCTATTTAACTTTAGAAGAGGCGCAAAGATTACTTCATACTATTTTAAATTCCAAGCAAAAAGATATCTATAAGTATCGAGACTATGCCATGGTAACCCTTTTTTTAAACTGCGGAATGCGACTATCTGAACTCACAGCTATTAACCGAAAAGACTTAACAGATGATCAGAGAGTTAAAGTAATAGGGAAAGGGAATAAAGAACGGACGATCTATCTAAATCCGGCCTG
>JASBZN010000129.1 GCA_029983435.1 Urinicoccus sp.
ACTAATTGAGTAAATGCATCGGCATCGTGAATTGCTAATTCAGAAAGCATCTTACGGTTAATTTCAATATTTGCTTTTTTTAATCCAGCAATAAACTTACTATAGCTTAAGCCATTTTGTCTAGCTGCTGCATTGATACGAGCAATCCATAATTTACGGAATTCTCTTTTTCTTTGTTTACGACCAATATAGGCATAACTTAAAGAACGCATCACTGCTTGGTTTGCAGGACGGTAAAGTTTAGATTTTGCGCCAAAATATCCCTTGGCTTGTTTTAATACTTTTTTATGTTTTTTCTTTGCATTAACTGCTCTTTTAACTCTAGCCATTGTCTACCTCCTTATGGAATCATATGATCAATACGACTTTGATCACTCTTACTTACGAGGGATCCCTTGCGAAGGTTACGAATTCGTTTAGGGGATTTTTTCCCAGTAATATGACTCTTATAAGCTTTATATCTTCTTAATTTTCCAGTACCTGTCCGACGGAATCTCTTTGCAGTTCCTCGGTGGGTTTTCATTTTAGGCATAATTTCCTCCTACTCCTTATCCTTATCTGACTTAGCTGATAAAAACATTACCATACTTCTACCTTCCATCTTAGGTTTCTTATCTACAACACCTTCATCAGCTACCAGTTCAACAAAACGGTCAAGAACCTTTCTTCCAATATCTGTATGACCTAATTCTCGGCCACGAAAACGTACAGAAACTTTTACTCTGTCTCCAGCACTTAGAAAAGACTTTGCTTGATTGGCTTTTGTGTTTAAATCATGCTCTTCAATATTTGGTGAGAAGCGCAATTCTTTTACGTTAATCACTTTTTGCTTCTTCCGTGATTCTTTTTCCTTTTTCATCAGTTCGTATTTGTATTTACCATAGTCCATAATACGACAAACTGGTGGTTTCGCTCCTGGTGCTACTTTAACTAGGTCCAGTTTAGCATCATCTGCCATATTTTGAGCGCGTACAATATCGACGATTCCAATTTGCTCTCCATCGGAACCTACCAATCTCACTTCTTTGTCTCTTATTGCTTCATTAATTTGAAGATCTTTAATCTCTAAGCACCTCCATAAAAATAAAAGCGGGCACAAAAAGTACCCGCTAAGTTCGTTTCTAAACATTTAACCTCAAAACTTTCATCGTAAGGTGAGAAGCGGTCCTTCTACTTGCTTAGTTAGTATAACAAATCATCTTATTCTTGTCAAGGATTTATTCCTCTTCATTTAGAACATTTTTTATTTTTGTCACTAATAAATCAATCGCTACCTTGTTGTAGCCTCCTTCTGGAATAATGATATCTGCGTAACGCTTCGATGGCTCAACAAATTGTAGATGGGCTGGGCGAACTGTAGACATATACTGCAAAATAATGGATTCAAGACTTCTAGATCGTTCCTTAATATCCCTTAAAATCCGACGAATAATCCGTACATCTGCGTCCGTATCAACAAAAACCTTGATATCTAGTAAATTCCGAATCGATTCTTCCGCCAAAATTAAGATTCCTTCTAGAATAATGACCTTTTCTGGCTTTAGATTAATGGATTCTTTTTTCCTATTATGAACAGTATAGTCATATTGGGGCATACAAATGGTCTTACCCTCTTTTAAATCCTTTAAATGTTCTACTAAAAGTGCTTCATCAAAAGACAAGGGATTGTCATAGTTGGTTTTCATCCTCTCTTCTAAGGGAAGGTGGGATTGATCCTTATAATAGCTATCTTGCTGGATTAAGGTAACTTTTTCTTTGCCTATTAAATCCATCAGTTCTTGGGTTACTGTAGATTTTCCACTTCCACTACCGCCTGCAATCCCTATAATCAATGGTTTATTCATTTCACTTCCCCCTTCTTCTGATATAATAACCCTTTTGAACGGGTTGGGAAACCTTCATATAAAAAATCATCTGAGCTCGATTGGCAACCTCAATTTCTTTTCCATCTTCGTCTACCATCTGACCTACAATTTGTTGAAAGTCATGACCTTGGGGTCCAAAAATTTCCACTGTGTCCTCTGGGAAAAGTCGGTTTCTCTGTTCTACCTTGGCGACTTTCTTTACGGGATCATAGTCTAAAACTAAGCCCACAAAATCATAGCCCCGGATATAAGAATTGTCTGTATAGACTTGGGCATCTTTTTTTGCTTCTTTATAGTAAAAGCCTGTGGTGAAGTCTCGATGACTTACTTTTTTAACCTCTTCCAACCAATAGGGGTCAAAGTCAAAGTGGTCTGGATCTTTTAAAAAGGAGTCGATGACATTTCGATAAGCTCGAACAATAGTTGCCAAATAATAAGAAGATTTTACTCGACCTTCAATCTTTAGACTCTTAACCCCTGCCTTAAGGACATCATCCAGGTGGTTAATCATACAAAGATCCTTTGAATTCATAATAAAGCTTCCTTCGGGATGTTCTTCAATGGGAAAGTATTCACCTGGACGGGTTTCTTCTACTAGGTGGTACTTGTAGCGACAAGGTTGGGCGCAATCTCCCATGTTGGCATCCCTTCCTGTCATATAGTTACTTAAAAGGCATCGTCCAGAATAACTCATACACATGGCCCCATGAACAAAAGCTTCTAGTTCAATACTATCTCCTAAACTCGTATGGATTTCTTGGATTTCTTCTAGAGAAAGCTCCCGGGCTAGAACCACTCTGGTCACCCCTAAATCTCGCCAAAATTTAATAGCTTGACTATTGGTAATAGAAGCCTGGGTACTCATATGGATTTCTATATCTTTGGCCTTTTCTCGAATAGCCATAAACATACCTGGGTCTGAAACAATAAGAGCGTCTACCCCAATAGATTCTAATTCTTTGGCATAGTCCCCCACTCCTATCATATCTCCTTCATGAGGGATGATGTTCATTGTCACATAGAGTCTACGGTTAAAATCCTTGGCAAAATTTACCGCTTTCTCCATTTGATCTAAAGAAAAGTTCTTCGAGGCTTTTCGTAAACCAAAAGCTTCTCCTCCTAAATAGACAGCATCTGCCCCATATTGAATCGCTGTTTTTAGTTTTTCTAAGTCCCCGGCAGGTGCCAGTAATTCTGGTTTATCCATTGGTTCTCCTTACTAATAAAAATCCATCTCCTAAAGGAATCAGGGTTTTTTCAAAGTTTTCATCCAACTTTAATTCAGATAAAAGCTTTCTCAAGCGTTTAACAATCGTAATTTTTCTTCTTTTTACTAAGCTTTGATTACTAATCATTCCACGAAACAAAATATTATCAAAGCCAATAACGCCACCTTTTGTCAGTAGCTTCTTTGCCTTTTGAAAATAAAAAGGATATTGCCCTTTGGCAGCATCAATAAAAATAAAATCATAGCTTTCTTTGGCTTGATCTAGAAATTCTTCCGCATCTCCTAAAAATTGTTTGATATTAGTTCTTCCCGCCTTTTGAATATTTTCTTTGGCGAGATTAAACATCTCCGGCCTTATTTCCACCGTATGAACTTCTTCTACACTAGGAAGCTGACTCATCCAAATAGAAGAATAGCCTATAGCTGTTCCCAACTCCAATATTTTTCGAGGCTTAAG
>JASBZN010000130.1 GCA_029983435.1 Urinicoccus sp.
GAATCCAAACGTCTCCATATTGACCTGCTCCACCTGATTGTTTTTTGTGTTTTCCTTGTACTTCTGTCTTACCCTTAATGGTTTCACGATAAGGGATAATAAAGGGTACCTTCTTGGTTTCAACACCAAAGGTGTTCTTTAATTTTTCTAAAATAACATCTAATTGAACGTTTCCTTGACCTCCAATGGTCAATTGTTTGGTTTCAGGATTTCTTTCAATCATAAAACTTGGATCTTCTTCTTGTAAGCGGTGAAGGGAAGTGGAAATTTTTTCTTCGTCTCCCTTACTTTCTGGTTCAATAGCATAGTAAATAACAGGGGCTGGTTGCTTCATCATCTTGTAAAGAACAGGATGGGCCTTATCACAAAGGGTATGGCCTGTTAGGGTGTGGGCTAGTTTAGTAGTCGCTCCTATATCCCCTGCATAGAGTTCATCCACAGCCATTTGTTCTTTCCCTCGCATTACATAGAGACCACCCATTTTTTCAACGACTTCTTCATTGGCATTATAGAGGACAGTATCCTTGGTAATTTTCCCAGATAAAACTTTAAAGATGGAAATTTTTCCAACAAAGGGGTCTGTAATGGTTTTAAAGACAACGGCAGAATAGGGTTCTTTTTCAGAAACAGTCCGTTTTTCTCCGCTTTCATAACGAAAACCAATATGGGCTTGTTCATGGTTGGGTTCAGGCATGTAGTTAATAATGGTATTAAGTAGGATGTCAATGCCGATTCCTTTTTCTGCTGAACCTACTAAAAGGGGAACTGCATCCCCAGCAATAAGAGCTTCTGTAACTCCTCGAAGAAGATCTTCTCGGGTAAATTTTTCTCCAGCAAAGTATTTTTCCATTAAAACTTCATCTGCTCCAGCAACAACTTCTGCAATTTCTTCATACATCCGTTCTGTTGCCTTGATTTGATCATGGTTTAAGGGAGCATCTTCTGGAGCACCCTTGGTGTATTTAAAGCCCTTTTGGAAGATAACGTCTGTAACTCCTACAAAATCTTCTCCTTCTCCAATGGGAACAGAGAAAGGAATAACCTTTTTCCCGAATTTTTCTTCCAACTCTTCCATAAGGGTTCTGAAATTTACGTTTTCTCCATCAATTTTATTGACAAAGATAATTCTTGGTAGGCCAATGTTTTCTGTATACTTCCACATTCTTTCACTACCAACTTGAACTCCAGCTGTTGCATCAATAATCATAAGAACAGCTTCGCTGGCTCTTAAAGCACCTTGGGCTTCGCCAATGAAATCAATGGTTCCTGGAGTATCAATAATGTTGAGTTTTTTATTCCGCCATTCAATAGGAATAATGCTTGTTCCAATGGAAGACCCTCTTTCCTTTTCTTCTTTTGAAAAGTCAGAGTTTGTATTTTTTTCATCCACATGACCGATTTTTTGGATTGCACCGGCTTGAAAAAGCATGGCTTCTGTTAGGTTTGTCTTTCCGCTGCCGCTATGTCCTACTAGGGCTAAGTTGCGCACATTTTCTGTTGTATATACTTTCAAAATTGATTCCTCCTTATATGATAACGTTTTTATGTTTTCATTATACCATAGGATTTTCCCCTTGTAAATCATTAGGAGGAATTCTAAAAAAGCCCCTGGAGGCTAAGGGCTTTTTGGAGGAATTTATTTGCTTGAAGTCAGGCTAAGAAAATGTTTCTATCCCTTCCCATAAAGTCTTGCTTTTCTATGGGCCTTCCTAGGCGTGGTCTTTTTTGTTGCTTTTCTCCCTTTATCATATTATAATGAAGCCAAGTTGAAAGAGAAAAATAGAAAGGATGATGACTTTTGAAAAAAACACGCATGGCCTGGATCTTTCTCCTGGCTGCAATTTTACTGGTCCCAACAAGGGCCTTTGCCGCTGACCAAATCCGCCTCTTCATTAAGGGAAGCTATATCCAAGGCGACGTATCCCCTATGATTGTAAATAACCGGACCCTGGTCCCCCTGCGCCTAGTCAGTGAAAACTTGGGTTGCGATGTCAATTGGCGGCCAGAGGACCAAAGCATCCGCATCATCCAAGGTGCCCGGGCCTTGGACTTGAAATTGGGTAGCAAGACAGCCTATATTTTAGAAAATGGCGGAAAGAAAGCCATCTCCATGGATGTAAGTCCCCTGATTGTGAAAAACCGGACCCTGGTACCTATCCGTTTCATTTCGGAAAACTTCGGCGAAAAGGTGACCTGGGACCCAGACAACAATACTGTGGCCATTGGTCAAGGCTATAGCCCCAAGAAGGCCCTGGGAGAAATGACCCTGCGTTTCAGAGACCGGAGTTTTAACATTAAAACCAAGGCCTTTAAGGGCCAAACCATGGTTCCCGCTAGGGATTTTGCCAAGGGCATGGGATGGTCCTATGTAAACAAACCCAACGAATATGAAGAAAAAGTACCTGTTCTGTGGGATACCATGAAGGGGATTGAAATCTGGAACTATGGCGACTACTTCCAATGTGATGGCATTAGCTTTACTTTCATGGATGGAGGGAACAAGGGCCTGGCTTCCAAACAATTCCAAGGCCAGGACTACCTCTCTCTTCGTCATTTGGCCGATGTCCTCCATGCAGATTTAACCATCAGCCAAGACCAAATTGTCATGAAGGATAAGCAGAAACCAGCCACTTACAAGGTCTATTACAAGCCCCTCTTAGGCAATGGCGAAAGCTACGGCTATGAAGCAGCCAAGGTAAATTCCATCCAGTTCAAGAACCACCATTATTTCATTATGCCCATGAATAAAACGCCGGAAGAATACGTCCGTTTGGGCATCTATGACAAGGAAATGACCCCCAAGGGCATGTGTAATTTTTACATGAACCCGGATAAAAAAATCGTGGAAGTGGCCAGCCAAGGCTAAAATCCATCAAATTTTTCCACAAAAAAGCTTCCTGGAGAAGAAGTAAAGCTCTTCTCTGGGAAGCTTTTTTTATTTTAAATAAATTTTTCAACCAGATAGGCCCTAGGCTTCTAATAGGTCACATCATTCACCGGGTCGGCCCTGTAAATCACTTGGTAATCCCCGTTCTCCTCTTGGACCAGGGAAAGCTCGGTTCCTAGGACCAGGGGCTTTAGCCAAAAGTCTTCCACAGGAATCCCTTCCATGACATTTAAAAGGGCGTTGATGGTAACTCCATGGCTCACCACCAAGACATTTTGATGGTCTTTTTCTGCCAATTCTCCTAAAAACCTTTGGGCTCTTTTCATCAGGTCAAAATAATTTTCCCCTTCTGGAGGTTGATAGAGATGCGGTTCTTTTAGGTAACGGTACAGGTCTTTAGGATAGTTTTTCTTTACTTCATCAAAGGTCTTGCCTTCCCACATTTTAACAGATAATTCTTTTAGGTCCTCCGTTAAAACCAAGTCTATATCTCTTCCCTTCATTAAAATCTTGGCCGTTTCTAGGGCCCTAGACTGGGGAGAGCTGTAGACGATATCTAAAGGAAGGTCTTTGATTTTTTCCTTTAAAACATAGGCGGCCTGGATTCCCTCTTCTGTTAAAGGGGAATCCAGGGCTCCTTGCATCCGC
>JASBZN010000131.1 GCA_029983435.1 Urinicoccus sp.
CAAAGATCATGACTACCCCAAGGTTACCCTGGTAACCAAGGCCAATATTATGAAATTTACTGATGGTCTTTTCCTCCGGGCTGGAAGGGATGTTGCCAAAAACTTCCCATCCATTCAATTAGAAGAAATTTTAGTCGACAACATGGCCATGCAGTTGGTTCTAGACCCCTATCAATTTGGAGTGATTGCCACAGAAAACCTCTATGGAGATATCCTATCCGACCTATCTGCTGGTTTAATCGGTGGCTTAGGCATGGTTCCAGGTGCCAACATAGGAAAGGACATGGCTCTTTTTGAATCCGTCCATGGTACCGCTCCAGACATTGCTGGCAAGGACTTAGTAAACCCTACAGCCTTCTTTTTAAGTGCCTGCTTGATGCTGGATTATTTAGACTTAAAAGAAGAAGCTAAGGCCATTCGTCAAGGCCTAGACTCTCTGTTAAAAAACAAGGCCACCTGTACCCAAGACTTAGGTGGTCCCCTAACGAGCTCCGCCTTTACAGACCTCTTAATCCAAAAAGTGAAGGAGGGATCTTATGAATAAAACCACGGAGGCCCACTTAAAAAACTATGCAGAAGTCATTGAAAGCCGAGCCTACATTGATCCTCAATTTTATGAAGACCACCACATTAAACGAGGACTAAGAAATAAAAATGGCACTGGGGTCTTAGTTGGTGTGACAGGTGTTGCAGACGTTGTGGGCTACCGCTATGAAAATGGTGAAAAAAAGCCCACTCCCGGTCGTTTGGACTACCGGGGATTTTCTGTTGCTGAAATTTTAAAAGGGGCTAACAAGGCCAACCGTCATGCCTACGAAGAAGTTTCCTATCTCCTTCTCTTTGCTGAACTTCCCAGTAAAAAAGACCTATCCCTCTACCACGAGATTCTCTGGTCTTTAACGGATTTACCACCTGGCTACTTGGAAGATGTTTTATTGAAAACGGCCAATAAGAATTTAATGAACAAGATCATGCAGTCTGTTCTTTCTCTCTATTCTTACGACCCAGACCCTGACAACACACAAACTTTCAATGTTTTAAAGCAATCCCTGGCCCTGATTGCTAAGATGCCCATGATTTTAGCCTACTGCTACCAAGCAAAAAAACATGATGTCGATGGAGAGTCTCTTATTATCCACCGTCCTAAAGAAAACTATGATCCAGCAGAAAACCTCCTCCATATGATTCGCCCCGATTCTTCCTTTACTGAAGAAGAGGCTCAAGTTCTAGATACCCTTATGGTCCTCCATGCTGAGCACGGCGGTGGAAACAACTCCGCCTTTGCCACCCATGTTGTTTCCTCTTCTGGAACAGATACCTACAGTGCCCTTACAACTGCTTTGGGGTCTTTAAAAGGCCCTCGCCATGGAGGTGCCAACTTAATGGTAGACTCTATGGTGGCCGACTTAAAAAAGACCGTTCCCCATTGGGAAAGGGAAGCTTCTGTTAAAAAATATTTAGAGGGCATTTTAGATGGCAAGGCATTTGACCAATCGGGTCTTATTTACGGCTTGGGTCATGCGGTCTATACCCTAAGCGACCCCCGGGCCATTCTTTTAAAAGACAAGGCACAAGAATTGGCCAAGGTAAAGGGTCGAGAAGAAGATTTTGTTTTGATTGAGCGGATTGAAAACCTAGGAGGAAGCCTTATTGCAGACCGCCTCGGTTTGGACTACCCAGCCCCAGCCAATGTAGACCTCTATTCTGGTTTAATTTTTCATCTTTTGGGAATTCCTCGGGACCTATTTACTCCTATTTTTGCCCTGTCCCGAACCACTGGTTGGTGCGCCCATCGTTTGGAGCAAATTCTGGATAAAAAAATTATGCGGCCTGCTTATTTAACCCTGAACGAGCCCAAAAAATACTTACCCATGGAAGAACGCTAGTGCCTTTCTTTTACTTGACTTATCCCCTTAAATTCAATATACTTTTAATTTAGATATAAGGAGGTATCATGGAAGAAAAAGCAAAGAATTTGGCTAAGTCTACAGCTGCCATTATTATCTTTTCTCTCTTGGGAAAATTTTTAGGCCTTGGACGTGAGGCCTTAATCGCCTCTCAATATGGATCTGGTATGGAAAAAGCCGCATGGACTGTGGCTCAATCCTCCACCGGTTTGATGAGCGCCTTAATTACAGAAGCTATTGCAACAACCTTTATTCCCCAACTACAAAAAGTTCACTTGAATGAAGCTCCTGGAGCAAAAGATCGATTTACATCCAATATGATTTCCGTTTCCATGGTAGTGGCTATTATTGTAGCAGCCTTGGGAATTATCTTCGCACCCTTTATTGCCAGCATCACAGGAGGCGGCTTTGACCCGGAAACAAAAAATCTAACGATTTCTCTTATTCGCTATTCCATGCCCTTAATTATTTTTGCCGCAACGGTGGGAATTTTTACCGGCTATCTCCAATTTAATAACCGATTTGCCGCAGCTGGGGCTGTTAACCTTCCCTACAACGCCATCTACATTCTTTACTTAGTTTTTTTAGCACCAAGTTTTGGAATTAAGGGATTGGCAGTCTTTGCGATTTTAGCCGTTTTGGGCCAAGTTCTCTTTTTAATCCCATCCGTTCTTAAAGAAGATTTTCACTTTAAACCTGTTTTGGATTTTAAAGACCCCTACACCCACCAAGCCCTGCTCCTTTCCCTACCAGTTTTAGTCAGTGTTAGTATTAACAATATCAACACCATCTTTAACAAGTATTTAGCAACTGGCCTGGGAAATGCTGCAGTGAGCCGGCTAGATTATGCCAACAAAATCAACCTGGTTATTTTAGGAATCTTCATTACAGCCATTACTTCTGTTGTTTTTCCTGCCATGAGCCGAGCTTTTGCAGAAAAAAATCAACTTTTAGGTAAGCAAATTATGAACGGGGCTGTTAAGGCCATCTTACTTATTACAGTTCCCTCTGCCATTGGTATGGCTGTTCTTTCCCGACCCATTATTGAAATTGCCCTCCAATACGGGGCTTTTACTCCAGAAGATACCATTGAAACGGCTAAGGTCTTGGTCTTTTATTCTCCAGTCCTCGTCTTTCTATCGATTAATAATGCCTTGAATCGGGTTTTCTTTTCTATCCAAGACACCAAAACCCCCTTCTATATTGGGATTTGTAATGTTGTCATTAACATTACTTTGAATCTCCTAGTTGTTAAAACCTTAGGGGTCAAGGGTTTGGCTGGTAGTGTGTCCGTTGCAACAGCTGTTGCTTGCCTCTTACGTTTTATTATTTTGAGAAAACGGATTGGTCACTTAGGAATTTCTTCCTATATTCGAGCCATTATTAAAACCTGCCTGGCAGGACTTATTATGGGAATCTTCGCCTCCGTTGCCTTCTTCCCCTTAGAAGCCCTCTTAATGGGTTTTCTAGCTGGTGTGAAGTTGCGCCTGGCTAAGCTCCTCCTCTTGCTCATTGTGGTTTTATGTTCCGCTTTTCTCTATGGATTAATCCTCTACCTTTTAGGCTTTAGAGAAATTCGAGACCTTATCGCCCTCATTCAAAAGAAACTGGAAGC
>JASBZN010000132.1 GCA_029983435.1 Urinicoccus sp.
GTTTACTCAAGACATCCGCTGCATGGTGGTTAGAGAGGTGTCCTCGGTTGGAGGCAATTCGCTGTTTTAAGGCAAAGGAATAAGGTCCTGTCCGAAGCATTTCTTCATCATGGTTGGCCTCGATATAGTAAAGGTTCGCTCCTTGCATCTTTTCTAACATAGCCGTAGAAACCCAACCCGTATCCGTTAACATGGCCACCTTACAATCCTTGTCTTGTAGGATAAAACTGGTTCCATGGACACAGTCGTGAAAAATCGGTATGGTTCCCACTTCCAAATCTTTTATATGAAAAGTCTCCCCTGTTGAAAACACCTGTCTCTGCTGACTGGGAATTTTTTTTACCGTTTTTTCCATGGCCATCCAAGTATTTTCATTGGCAAAGACCTGAAGACCATACCGCCGAGCTAAAACTCCCACTGCTGATGTGTGGTCATAGTGTTCATGGGTCACTAAAATTCCATCCAGGTCCTTGGGATCCACCTGGATTTCCCTTAAAAGTTCTTGGATTTTTTTACCAGTCATCCCAGCATCTACCAGGATTTTGGCCTCTTTTGTCTCTATATATTGGCAATTTCCACTGCTGCCGCTAATTAATGGTTGAAAATTCATAATCCCTCATTTTCCCTTTACGATAACGTGTCAACAATAATTTCTTCTCCTCCATCCAGTTGGATTCGCCAAGCTGGAATGGCACGACCCTGTTGGGCCCTAGATATATCTTCAATGTAGCCTTGTTGAGACGGGTTGAAGTAGTAGCAAGGCTCTAGTCTCATGACCTTTCTCCCCTGGGCTTCTTTTTTGTCCAGAAGATTTAAGAGTGCCTTTTCCGGGCTAATCATGGGAGTCTGCCTTTCAGATGGTTCCACCACTTCTAGCCACAAACGGTCAAATTTGTGGACTCCAGTCTTATCCACCTTAAACTTGGTATAGGTAGTTTCCACCAAGGTCCCAGCATAAACTTCTTTATAGGTAAACTCATAGCCTTTATTCCAGACCTTACTACTAATCAGTTTAAGGTCTTTTGTGCTGAAGCTTCTCTTTTTTAAAAAATTTAGGGCTATTTCTTCTGCTTCTTCCTCTGTGATTTTTTCTTCTCCTACTGGGATCTTATTTTCGTAAGATAGGCGCCGACCATCATAGACACTTAAGTTTTCCTCATCAAAAACTAGGCGCAACAAAGAAAGGGTCTTTTGCTGTAAAAGAGCTTCATTTTCAAAAAACCTCTGGTTTATTTCTTCTTCATTTAAATTTTCATATTGCACCCGAAGAGAATTTAAACTTTCTTTTTTTAGTTCAACTTTGGGGTCTAGTTCAATTCCCTCTTTTTCTAAAAGGTTTAAGGTGGTCCTTTGAAAATTTTCTGAATAGGAATTGTCTCTTATGGCTGCCTTTTGCTTATAAACTTCATAACCCAAGACCAAGTTGGCCAGTAATAAGGCAATAATTAAGATGGTTTTTATCTTTGACCAGTCCATCTTATCCCTCCAAAATCAATTGTCCTGTAGTCATATCCATAGAAAAAATTCTATCTTTTAACCTTACTGTCCAAACAGGCTTTAAAACCCGCTGGCCCTGGCTTTTAACTTCCACATAAGAAGCATCCATCCAAGAGATTCTTCCCAAGGTTTCATCGATTGACTTAGAGCTTGGGTCTATTGCTTCCCTATTTTGGTCAATAATTTCTTCTGGCGATAAAACTTGGGTTGCAATTTCTATATTCCTTACAATATCTGTTTCTACGGGTTTTTGGTAGAGAAAGTCCATTTGACTAACTCTTCCTTGGTGTACCTCCACCCGAATAAAGTAAGGTTCCTGTCCTAGGCGGTAGACCCTCTTGTGGTTTACCAGCATATTAAAATAAAAGACGTAGCCAGGGTTGGATCGAGTTTCGATTTTTTCAATTTCACTAATATAAAGAGAGCCCGTCATGCCTGTATGGCTAGTAATAAAATCCAAGGCCGTCTCTAAAGAGTCTACTAAACTTGCTTCTTTTTCTTCTTTTATTTTTTGCCCATCTTTATACGTCAGCCAACCATTTTTATTAAGGCGAAGGACCTTTTGGTCATAGACATAGGTCACCGCATTCTCTTCGCTTATTTCACGAATATAGTCAATGGCTTGTCTTAAATACCGCCGAGCCAGGTTATTTTGAACCTGGGGGGTCATGGCTTCTAGATTGTTTTGTAGGGGAATATCTTGGGGGGGTTGACTGTTGATTCTAGCCACATAAACATCACTTTCCATGCCGTACTTTTCACGAAAAGTGGTGTAATTTCGGTAGCGACGGGAGTCATATACCGTAGACACCCGGTCCCCAAGAGTCTTCCAAGTATCCAAGGATTTTTTCACCTTGAGGTGTCCCTGGTCCGTTGTAAGAACAAAATAGTCCTTATCTAAACTCAAGTCAATGCCTAAAAATTTTCCTGGTAACTTTTCCGGAAGAATTTCTAGGTTAAAGCCCAGTAATTGAGCCCAATCTCCATGGTCTAATACACCAGGAAATTTCAGTCGAATCATCTTTTCATCTTCCAAAATCCTCTGGTAATCTTCTGGAGTAAGTTTGCTTATGCTGTCTGACGAAAGATTGGAATAAGCAGTTTTTAAGCCCTTTTGAACCAAAGACCAGTAGGGCTGGATTTCATAGAGTAGCGTTTGTTCCGAGTTCGAAAACTTAAGAACTACTTCCTTAGGGCCTAAAAGTTCCATTTTAAGAGTATTTCGTTCAAAGTTTTCTTGGCTCACTGGTGTCTTTGAAGAAACCGATGGAACTTGCATCCAAATTTCCGCCACAAAAAAAATCAAGAGACCTGAAAGAAGAAATAAAAGAATCGTTTTAATTTTTTCTCTCATTGAGAGCCCCCTCCCTTAAAAAAGAGAGAAACGGTAGTACCTTGTCCGAAGGTAGAAGTTAATTGGATGGATCCCCCCATGGCTTCTATAAGTTCCTTGGCTATAGAAAGACCTAGGCCCGTTCCGCCCATTTGCCGACTTCTACCTTTTTCCACTCGGTAAAAGCGCTCAAAAATCCGCTCCATGTCCTTACCAGGAATTCCAATTCCCGTATCCTTCACTTGGATTAAGACCCTGGGCCCACGATTCTTTGCTAAAATATAAATTTCCCCTCTCTCTGGGGTGTATTTAATGGCGTTGGAAATAATATTGTTTAAAATCCGTTGGACACTGTGAACGTCTCCATAAATCGACTGGATGTCTTTTTCCACTTGCAGGTGCATCTTTTGATGCTTTTGTTCCACCATGGGAGCTAGGCTCTCTATGGCACCATCAATCATCTCGTAAGAATCCAGCTTGGCAAATTTTAAGCTCAAGGTATGGTTGTCCATGTTGGATAGTTGCAAAAGGTCACGCACCAAAGAAACCATCCGGTTGGATTCTCTTTCAATCACCTTTAAAAACCGGAGGCGAGCTTCCCCTTCTAAGTCAGAATCCATCAAGGTTTCTGTATAGGACTTAATACTGGTAAGGGGTGTTTTTAATTCATGGCTCACATTGGCCACAAAT
>JASBZN010000133.1 GCA_029983435.1 Urinicoccus sp.
AAGAATTTCTCCAGCATGTAAATTGAGAGAAAAATCATTTAGTACCTTAATTTTTCGCTCATCTGAATAGTTGAGGTGGTCGATTTCTAAGGTTAGGTCTCCTTTATTAAAGGCCTTTTTTTCTGTAACAAAGTCTACCTTCCGTCCTACCATTTTACTGGCCAATTCTTCTGGTTCAACGGAATCTACATCCACTGTATCTATTTTCTTACCCCGTCGAATAATTGTACACCGGTCAGCCATGGCCTTAATCTCTTTTAACTTGTGGGTAATAATGATGATACTTTTCCCTTGGCTGGCTAGATTTTTTACTATTTCAATAAATTCATCAATTTCTTGAGGGGTCAAAACAGCTGTGGGTTCATCAAAAATTAAAATTTCCGCCCCACGGTAGAGAGCCTTAAGAATCTCTACCCGTTGTTGCATCCCTACACTAATTTCTCGAATTTCACTATCTACATTAATTTTTAGGCCGTATCTTTCGGATAGTTCTTTTACTTTTTCTCGTGCCTTTTTACGATCAATAAACAGACCTTGCATTGGTTCAACACCTAAAATAATGTTTTCATAAACCTTAAAAGGTTCAATGAGCATAAAATGTTGATGGACCATTCCAAGACCTAAGTCAATGGCATCGTTTGGATTTTTTATTTGTGCCTTAGCCCCGTTAATATAGATTTCTCCTGCTGTGGGAGTATATAGACCATATAGTATATTCATTAGCGTTGATTTGCCAGCGCCATTTTCACCTAACAGGGCATGGATTTCGCCCTTTCTTAAGTCAAAATCGATGGAGTCATTGGCTGTGAAATCGCCAAATTTTTTAGTTATTTGCCGCATATCAACTGCTAAATTATTCTCTTTCGTAACCAAAAGATCCCTCCTTGTTAAAATATACTATATCATAAAAACTGGCAAAGGACACAACTTATTTCCGCTTTTCTTCTTAAAATTTTCCATAAAAAAAGAGACAGGATTTCCTGCCTCTTTTTCGTAGATAAAGAATTAAAGAGTTTTTTCAAATTCTTTATAAGTTTCTTCGTTATAAGGAACTTTAATTTCATCCTTAATAATTTTTTCTTTTAATTTTGGAATTTCTTCTAAAATTTCTGGTTTTACATTCTTATCAGATGTTGGTGCAATATCTACTGCATCGCCGTCTTTTAAGCTGTAAGTGATTGTTTGTCCACCTGGGAATGGTTTACCTTCAGCAAGGTCTTTAACAATATTGTAAACGGCAACATCGGCACGTTTCATAGCAGAAGTTAATACATTTTCTGGTGCTAGGTTATATTGGTCTTTATCTACACCAATTGCCCATTTACCAGCTTCTTTTGCTGCTTCAATTACGCCTGTTCCAGCATCTCCTGCTGCGTGGAATACAACGTCACACCCGCCGTTAAACATGGTTTGTGCAATAGATTTACCTTTGGAAGCATCTTTGAAGTTTCCTACATATTGTTTTGTTACTTCAATGTCTTTACCAAGTTCTTTTGCTGCATATTTTACACCGGCTTCGTAACCATAATCAAAACCCCAAATAACATTTCCTTCTTGACCTCCAACAAAACCAACTTTATTGGTTTCTGTTGTACGACCTGCAATATAACCAACTAAGAAAGATGGTTGTTCTGCTTGGAAAACAATTCCAACTAAGTTTTCTGGAGTGTTTTCGTAAGCAAAGTCAATAATTGCAAAGTTAACATCTGGGTTTTCTTTTGCTTTCTTTTCTACATCATCAGCAAGTTTAAAACCTGCAGCAACGATTAAGTTGTTGTCTGCGTCTAGTAAAGTATCCATGTTTTTAGAATAGTCAGCAGCTACATTTGATTCTTGGTAACTTTGCTTGATTCCAAGATCTTTTTCAGCTTTTAACAACCCTTCGTGAACCCCTTGGTTAAAAGATTCGTCGTTTACTCCACCTTCATCTGTTACAAATCCTACTGATAAATCAGTTGCTTGTGCTTCGCCTGCTGCTTGGTTGTTACCGCCATTGTTTGCAGGAGCATTGTTGGAATTTCCACAAGCTACTAAGCAAGTTGATAAAACCATTACAAGCGCTAATACGAGTGATGTTTTTTTCATAGTTCTCCTCCATTTCTTTTGATACTACTATTATACTTCATTCAATCTTAATAAACAACTTACGAAATCTTAAATTATCTTATCTTTCGATAAAAAAGAAACCCTATCCTAAGATAAGGTTTCTACATTCAAAAAGCTCTTGGTAAAATAAAAATCAACATATTCAAAATAAAGAAGATAATTGTAAAAGCTAGGGATTGTTTTAAGTCATTTACACTTACCTTTACTTGGTCATAGTGCATTACTTTCGTTGCTACGGCTGCAATAAAGGCCAGTAAAGGATAGAGTAATAACATAGCCAAAGTGGAAACTCCAGTATCCATTAAGGGATAGAAGGATGGTATCATAATCATCATTAATATCATGACAGCATAGAAAAGTTTTTCCTTATCCAACCAAATTAAAACAAGAGAACCTAATAGGGAAACAATAAATAAGATGGTGAAGATATTTTTTCTTAAAGAAATTTTGTTTAATTTTCCCTCTTCAATTCTTTCTAAATGATTCACATACGTTCCGGCTTGGGAATCAGACTTTGTGTTTACCTTAAGAGCGTCTCCCTTTTTGGCAACACTGGAATCGGTAAACCGATCCATCCGAGCATTGGTAATAAAAACGCTTAGATCTGCCAACTTATCATAATTTCTAGAGTAAAGTTGAATAGGTTTTTCATAAATTGTAAAAGCATAATCTGTGACTTGTTCTGTTAAGGGAACTCTTAATTCAGAAATCGCCCTTAAACTACTTACCCCTTCTTTTTCTAGTAGGTCCTTAGTCGATAATTTGTCAAAAAGATTTTGATTAATCTTATCGTACTCGCCCTTTAAGGTGACGTTACTTCGGTGTGCCTGCACTCCCTCTGGTAAAAAAACATGGCGGTTGGGAACACCTAAAATCCTCATGTTTGAATTTTCGCCAGCATAGGTGAATTGAACGTCATAACGTACCATGGGGTCTTTTTCCTTCTTATCAACTGATCGCACCACATTTAAGTTACTGACATTTGTTGGCGTGTCAAAAATCAAGCCATGAAAAATCCCTTCGTCTTTGTCAACTTGAGGCCATTCGTATTGGTGTCCAAAAGCTCCAGTAAAAGTTGTTATAAACAAAATTACCAGGAACAAGACGAGAATGACCATGTTTTTTAATTTTCTATTCATTGTATTGTCCTCCATTTTCCTTAAATGGTTTTACTATTACTAATCATACCATGAATGGAAAAAAATAAAAAGCTTTAACCTTGTAAATTTGGAAATTCCTTTTTAAGCTCATCTAGGCTTACATGGTCGAATACAGCCTTCTTCAATTTTGTTTTAGCCTTGGTATTTCCAGTTAAGATTGCCCCGACAACTTTTCCTTCTTCTACAAAGATCCTTAATTCATAATCTTCTCCATCATCTGACCACATTTCCAAGTCATCATTGGCTT
>JASBZN010000134.1 GCA_029983435.1 Urinicoccus sp.
CAGAAGAAGACCTATACACCTTAAGATTAAGAAATGCAACTTTCTCCAGTGCATTAGGGGTCTTTGGAGCACAGATGATTCCCTGGCATGTGTACATTGCTTACTATATTGGAATTGCCAATGCGGTTTATCCCTTAGTAAAATTCCAGTCCACAGATTTTATTAAGTACAATTTTATGGGCTTTGTAGCCATTATTTCCCTAATAGGTTTAACTCTGACTGGTTTGGACCGGATTATTCCTTTCTTCAAATTGCCTAGTGAACCAGATGTACGTTTGAAAAAAACAAGTAAAGCAACCGAGTAAAACTTTAGCAACAAAAAATTGCCACTTGACACTTTTGTCAAGTGGTTTTGTTTTTAAGGATCTTTATTCGGGTATTAAATAAAAAATAAGGAAAAAAGGAGGATAAAAATGAGGTCAAGACTCTTGCAAGAACAAGGACTTTTAACATATATTAGTGGAAATAAATATTCCATGTCTTACAAAAAAGAAGGGGAAAAAGTAAAGCACTATTTTCTGGATATTTGTAATGAATTAGGGGCGATTCCAGAAGAAGTCTATACTGGCTACCAAGAGCATTCTTTAAATATTCGTTATTGCCATGAAGAAGAGGCAAAAGATTTTGTCTATGGAAAGATTTTCTTAGATACGGATGGTTTAATTACAGATAAGAAGAGTGTGGCTCTGCTTATTAAATTTGCGGATTGTTCGCCTATTTTGATTTATGACCCTAAAAGGAAGGTCTTGGCGGCGGTTCACTCAGGATGGCGAGGAAGTGCAGGAAAGATTGCAGGTTTAGCGGTGGATAAAATGGTCAAGGAGTTTTCCTGTAAGTCCAAAGATCTCTATGCCTATATTGGCCCTACCATTGACCAAGAAAACTATGAAGTAGGCCCAGAAGTTTATGAGGCCTTCAAAGACTTTAAAAATAGAGATGACTTTTTTTACCAAAAGAAAGACAAGTACCATGTGAGTTTAGTGGAAGCCAATAAAGCGACTTTATTAGAAAGTGGCTTAGAAGAGGCTCATATTGATATTTGTCCCGTCTCAACATATACTTCAAAACAACTTCATTCTGCTCGACGAGATGGAGAAAATTACGGTTTAAATGCAATGATTGCCATGATGAAATAAAGGAGAAGGAAAATGGATTTAGTGATTATCGATTGTCAAAATGATTTTGTTGATGGTATTTTAGCGGCGGAGAATGGTTGTGAAGCCGTAGAAAACATTGTTGATTTTCTAAATGTTAAAAAAGAGGATTTGCGGGTTTTTTATACCATGGATTTTCACCCTGTAAACCACTGTAGCTTTAAAGAACAAGACGGGATTTGGCCGCCTCATTGTGTGGCAGGAACTATGGGGGCAGAGCTTCATGATAAATTTTATGAAACGCCCTTCTCCCCAAGTTTAGAAAATAAGTATTACAAGGGGAGAAATAAGGATAAGGAGGAATATTCTGCCTTTGAAGCAGAAAATGGCTTAGGACATCTTTTAAGAGAAGACCTAGGGGAAACAATTTACTTGGCAGGGATTGCCAGTGAATATTGCGTAAGAGAAACGGCCCTAGACTTTAAAAAGGCAGGGAAGGATGTTGTAGTTCTAGAAGATCTTTTGGGATATATCAACAAAAAAGACCATGAAGAAAATCTAGAATCGTTAGAAAAAGAAGGTGTTGGGGTCCAATCATCATCTAGGTGCTAAAGTTAAGAAAGCTTTTAAAGCTTTGTAAGAAGTTTTTAAGAAATCTTTGCTATTATTAGCTTAGGTGATAAAATGAAAAAACGATTAAAAAAGCTTTTCTTTATCCTCCTCCTGGTCTTTTGTCTTCGAGGACTCTTTCATTTCTTTTCTAGAAGTCTAAAAAAGCCTCAATATATTACAGTATCCCAGGGAATTTCTTTAGGAAAAGTGGAAAATATTCAGTCCTATGTGGACTTTTTAAAGAAAGAGGGAAAAGAAGACCCTAAAGCGCAATATCTGTATGAAAACAAGAACAAACTACCAGATAAATTACTTAAGCTGGCGGCGAGGGAAAAAGAAGCCCGAAGTTTTGTTGTAGGCTATGTAACAGATGACCCAGCCCAAGCCAAAAGGTCAAAAGATTTTTCCATAGAATCTCCTCTTATCTATTATAGTCAGTGGGACAGGGACTGGGGCTATAGACCTTTTAATGGTGGTATCATGGCAACGCATGGCTGCGGGCCAACGTCTATTGCTATGGCATTAAAGGGCCTGGGAGTAAAAGTAACTCCCTGGGATATGGCCCACTATATAGAAGAAAAGGGCTACATAAGCGATGGATATACTTCTTGGGAAGTATTTGATGGAATTCAGGAAGACTATCCTGTTCAAGTGGAGTCGATTTCAATAGACAACATTCCTGACTATTTAAACCGAGGCGCCTATGTGGTCTTAAGTGTGCGAAAAGGCAACTTTACAGATACTTCTCATATGCTGGTTGTGGCAGGGGTGGATGAAGAAGGTCGTTTGATTATCAATGATCCCAACAGTGTTCGACGATCCAAGCTTCACTGGAGATTGGACCGAATTAGGCATGAAATTAAAAATGCCTGGGCCTTTTATAACTAGGAAAAGAGCTAGACGAAAAGTCTAGCTCTTTTTTGGGTCTAGCTTTAAGCTATGCTATAATTAAAAGAAAGATTCTTAAAAGGAGGCAGGAATGAAAGAATACGTATTAAATCATGGACGATTAATTGATGGAAATGGAGAAGAGCCCATAGAAGATGCCATGGTAATGGTGGAAGGAAGTCAAATCACCTATGCCGGGCCTTGTGTGGATTTTGATAAAGATAAATATCAAGAAATTGATTTAAAAGGCAAGACGATTTTACCTGGTTTAATTGATACCCACCTACATTTTTCTGGGAACTTAACAGACAGTGATCGGGATTGGGTTTTTGAACATCCAGTTCAAAAAACGGTTGTAGCAGTGCAACAAGCCCATGAATGTTTGGAAAATGGATTAACAACTGTGGGAGAAATTTCTTACAATGGAATTCATATCAGAAATATGGTGGAACAAAAAGTCATGCAAGGACCAAGAGTCGTAGCTAGTGGAAGAGGGTTTTGTCGAACGTCTGGCCACGGGGACAGTCACGACCTTCCTCTAGAATACAATCAATGGTCCCATCCTTGGGCAGAAAAGGTGGATGGCCCCTGGGATTTAAGAAAAGCTGTGCGTAGACGCTTGAGAGATAATCCAGATGCTATTAAAATTTGGTCTACTGGTGGAGGAATTTGGCGCTGGGATAAAAAACTGGACCAGCACTATAGCTTTGAAGAAATTAAGGCCGTAGTGGAAGAATGTAAGATGGTGGATATTCCAGTGTGGAGTCATGCAGAGGGCTATGGGGGCGCTTTGGATTCTGCAAAGGCAGGAGTTCACTTAATTATTCATGGACAAACCCTAAATGATGAGTGTCTGGATA
>JASBZN010000135.1 GCA_029983435.1 Urinicoccus sp.
TCCGATCTATTTTCTTTACAGTTTTTTGTAAGTCAATGATATAAATACCATTTCTTTCTGTAAAGATATACTTTGCCATTTTTGGGTTCCATCTTCTTGTTTGATGGCCAAAATGTACCCCTGCTTCTAACAGGCTTTTCATGCTAACTACTGACATAATTCAGTTTCCTCCTTTAGTTTTTACCTCCATCTTTTTTAGCGTTTTGCCAACCGTTCACCGGCAACTACAAAACATCGAAAGATGTGTGTATTGATTTCTTAGATATTTTACCATACAAAGCTTAACTTGACAAGGATTTGGTCCTTGTTTAAAAAAATTTTATGCTGATTTATATTTCTTGTTCTTTTAAATCTAATTTTGAAAAAGTTCTTAAATCCGAAGGACCCATTCCGTCCATCTTTTAAAGCATATACTCCCGGGTAAGAGGACGACTATTATCTACCCCTTTTTCTAAAAGATACTGACAAATATCTAAATTCCCTGATTCAAAAATTGCTGCACAAGATTGCAGGTATAAAGACCACATTCGCATAAAGGGCTCTCCCTTTTCTTCTATTAAAAGTCCCCAACAATCTTCAAACCTCTTATTCCAAATTTCTAGAGTTTTTTGATAGTGTCGGCGAAGGCTTTCGATATCAATGAGCTTAAGTGCTAAGACATTCATGGGTTTAACCAATTCAGACACAGCTGGAATATAGCCACCTGGGAAAATATATTTTAACAAGAAGCCATTTGTACCCTTTTTCGGATCGTCTGGATCTCTTTGACCAGTAATTCCATGAACAAGTGCTAAGCCTGGTTCTTCTAAAAGCTCATTAATAACTTCTATATACTGATCAATATTTTCCTTTCCTACGTGTTCCACCATACCTACAGAAACAATTTTATTGTAGCGTTCTTTTTCATGAACTAAATCACGATAATCTGTAAGTTTTACTTGAACCTGTCCCTCTAATCCTTCATCGTAAATTCTTTTTTGAACATGTTCATATTGCTCTTGACTTAGGGTACAGCCTGTGGCCTTTAGGCCATACTGTTTAGCAGCCATAATAATTAATTCTCCCCAGCCACATCCAATATCTAAAAGGTGGTCTTCTTTTTGTAAACGAAGCTTCTTAAAAATATGTTGTTTTTGTTGCTTTTGAGCTTGATGAAGAGTATCTTCTTCCTTTTTAAAATAGGCACAGGAATAAGTCATAGAATCATCTAGCCAGTGTCTATAAAAGTCATTTCCAATATTATAATGATGAGAAATATCTTTTTTTGAAGTCTTTTTATCATGTTTTCCTAGAATTTTTTTTACAAACTTTTGATCTTGGAGAAATGATTCTTTATTTTCAAAAACATTTGTAATGAAAGCCTGTAAATCTCCTTCCAACTCTATATCTCGATGCATATATGCTTCTGCTAAAGCAATAGAAGCATCTTCTCGAATATAATTCCAATCCAAGGGAGCATTGATTTTAAGTTGAAATTCTGTCTCTCCTTCTCCTAGTTTTTCTTTTTTACCATCCCAATAGATAATCTCTGTTGGTCGACTTAAAGATGCATTTAATAGTTTTGAAAAAACTAATTTTTGAAAAGCCAAAACTTACCCTCACTTCCTTTTCTTCTTCATAACATATCCTATATTTATTATAACGAAGATTAATGCGTCTGTAAAACCGCATGATAGCTTAAAAATATAAAATTAACAAATAAAAATTAATTATATTAAGAATCTTTTCTTCTTTAAATATTGCACTTAAGTTGAATTTTTCGTTTTTTTCTATCTCGTCTTTTTAATTTCTACATCTTTTCTCCCTATATAAATAATATAAAGAAATCTTTTGAAAATATCTTCTTTCTTTTGTTTAAAAATATAAAACTTGGGAATATAATAGAAAATGTGAAGGGAGGAAATTATGCATTTACAAAATCGTTTAGAAGAATATGCAAAAATTATCATAAAAAAAGGGGTCAATATTCAAAAAGACCAAAAACTTGTTATCCGTTGTCCTATAGAAACTGCCTTTTTTGGAGAAATCTGTGCAAAAACAGCTTATGAAGAAGGAGCTAGAGAAGTAGAAATTCTCTGGAATGATGAAAAACTGACTCGACTGAACTACCATTACATGTCTGAGGAAAATCTTTCTAAGGTTAGCAAGGCCTTGCAAACACAATATGAAGAGTATCGCCATGACAATATTGCCTTATTGAGCCTAGTAGGTCAAGATCCTGCTCTCTTAAAAGAAATCGACGCCAGCAAAATTAAAAGCGCAAGTAAGGCTAGATCCATTGCCTTGAAGAATTTTAATGAGGATATGATGAGCGACCAACACCAATGGTGTGTTGCTGGTGTTGCTGTTAAGAGTTGGGCCAAACATCTATTCCCTAACCTTGATGATGAAGAAGCTTTGGATGCACTATGGGACCAAATCTTAACCACCAGTAGAGTGGATGAACATACCTTAGAAAATTGGGAAAAACACCTGAACCGACTGAATAGCCTGGCCGACAAATTAAACCGTTATCAATTTGACCGTTTAGAATATAAAAACTCTCTTGGAACAGAGATAAGCATCGGACTACCAGAAAACCATATCTGGTCTGCTGCAGATTCAAAAACACCAAAAGGCATCCCTTTTGTCCCAAATATTCCAACAGAAGAAGTCTTTACTCTTCCACACAGAGACCGTGTCAATGGGGTTGTGTATTCAACAAAACCCTTTAACTATGGCGGCAATATCATTCGTGATTTTAAGCTTCGTTTTGAAGATGGAAAAGTCGTCGAATTTGACGCCAAAGAAGGACGAGATATCCTGGCTAAGTTAATCGATACAGATGAGGGATCAAAACGACTAGGAGAAGTGGCTTTAGTTCCCTATGACTCGCCTATTTCTAATACCAACTTACTTTTTTACAACACCTTATACGATGAAAATGCCTCCTGTCACCTAGCTATTGGCAAGGCTTATCCTACCTGTTTAGAAGGCTTTGAAAGCCAATCCAACGAAGAACTTCTACAAAGAGGAGCTAACGACTCCTTGGTCCATGAAGACTTTATGGTGGGTTCTGAAGATTTAAGTATTGTTGGTATTACAAAAGACAGACGTAAAATTACTATTTTTAAAGATGGTAATTTTGATAAAGATTTTTCTGAATAAAGCTTTGAAGAGCCTATTTTATAAAGTAGGTTCTTTTGTATCCTAATTTTAAATTTAAAATACAAAAAGAGATAGGAATTCCTATCTCTTTTTGTATTTCCTTTATTTTAACTAAACTATTTTTGATTTTCTATTCGAATCCTCATTCGACAAAGCAAAAAAAACGATACTTCAAATTTTCATCCAAAGTATCGTTTTTATATCACTTATGAAAAAATCCCACGGTTAAAATTTGAATCTAAATAATTAATTCAG
This sequence comes from Urinicoccus sp., assembly GCA_029983435.1. Taxonomy (GTDB): domain Bacteria; phylum Bacillota; class Clostridia; order Tissierellales; family Peptoniphilaceae; genus Urinicoccus. The sequence goes on from JASBZN010000135.1 coordinate 3,403, forward strand.
AAACTTTTAACCGTGGGTTTAAGACTGGTGCGG
>JASBZN010000136.1 GCA_029983435.1 Urinicoccus sp.
TAGGGAATAAGATCCGAGATAGAGATAATTTCCCTTCACTTCTGGTTTTTCTACCATTTCCCAATCTTTTTTTATTCATATATTTTTCATCATTTCTTGGAAATAGAACATCATAACACCACAATCTACTAAAGACCGGCTATCTTCTTTTCCCATAACCATATAAAGTTTTACTTGGTTATCTTCAACGACAAAACGCCAAGGTTGAGCATTTTTATGACTTGGTGCATACCGAACAGAAGAAAAAACATCAAATAGACCAAGTTGATCTAAAACATCTGGGTCTGCAGGAGTTTTACAATCATCTTGGAAGACAAATTCTCTAACTTCCAAACGAGCACTGTGTTTTTCTGGTTCAAATAATTTCTTTCTCTTGGGGTAGCCAATGGCGATGATGTAGTCGATGCCCTTTCCTTCACTACCAAAGGCTGCTTGTTTTGCAGCTTCTTCTACTTTATCTACTGTAATCCAGCAAGTTCCAAGGTCCAGGTTAACAAGTTCTGTATTGATTTGTTCTAAAACATACCCTGTTCTTACTTGGTCTTTTTCTTCTTTGGAAGCAACGGTCATTGCTACATAGTGAGGTGCCTTAATCATGACACCTGCATAACCAGCTTTTCCATCTAAACGGTCATAAATTAGTTGTCCATTTTGATAGAAATTAAAAGAAATCCCACAAGACTTGTAGTTTGTATTGGCCCGGTCCACAATGTTACGAATTTGTTCCAAGTCCTTGGCTGTTAGGTCCTTGTTCTTAAAGTCACGAACGGACTTTCTCTCTTGTAAAAAATTTGTCATTACCATTTGTCTTTCCTCCCGACTTATCATCTTTAATATCGATTCATTGACTTTATTATACCCTTTTTACCAACCTTTCTCAAGGACTCATGATATAATAGATTTCTCAGGAGGTAAAAATGAAGTATACACAAGCCCAACTACAAGCTATCCAACATATTGAAGGTCCGGCCTTGGTTTTGGCCGTTCCTGGAGCAGGTAAAACAACGGTTTTAATGGCTCGCTTGGCTGGTCTCATCCAACTCGGCTACCCAGCCCGGCGCCTTTTAACTATTACTTTTTCAAAAAATGCTTCCTTGGATATGAAAAAACGCTTTAGTCAACTTTTCCCTCACCTGGAACCTCCGATGTTTATGACCATTCATGCCCTTTGCTTTCAAATCATTCGAAAATTTCATCCCCAAGCAAGAAACTTAAAAGTCTTATCGGACAAGGACTATAAGATCCGCAACGACCTTTTTAACCACGCCTATTTTAAACATACCCACCGGAGGGCTTCTGAAGAAAAAAGAGATCAATTTTTTCAAGATTTGGGCCGGGCCAAAAACCTTCGAATTCCCCTGGATGACTACGCTCTATCTAAAGACTGTAAAACCTCTTTTTTTGCAGAAATTGCCAAGGACTACGATGCGGAAAAAGAAAAGCTCCACCTTATTGACTTTGATGATATGTTGGTGGTAGCTCTTAAACTTTTGAAGAAGGAAAGCCATCGCAAAAAAGTAGAAGCTGCCTTTGATTTCATTCAAGTGGATGAAGCCCAAGACACCTCTTCTCTTCAAATGGAGATTATTGAAAAAATTACCCCAAACAACAATCTTTTTTTAGTCGCTGACGACGACCAATCCATCTATGGCTTTCGTGGAGCCAATCCCCAAGACCTCTGGGCCTTTGAAAAGTCTTTTTCACCTAAAAAATATTATTTAGAAGACAATTTCCGGTCCAGAGATGAAATTATTGAAATTTCCAAGTCCTTTATCAAACAAAATAACCACCGTTACAAAAAAAATATGTTGGGTCACCTGGGCCCTGGCGCTCCAGTAAGAATCGTCCAAGTTTCCCACCCCACCGACCAATACGACTTTATTCGAAAACACTTAAAAGAAGGCTCCACTGCAGCTGTCCTGTACCGAACGACAGTTTCTTCCATGGGCTTAGTCCATGCTTTTTCTAAAGATGCTTTTTCCATCCGCCAAAAAGAATCCCGCTTTTTCCGTCACCCCATCCTCTATGACATTTTAAATTTCATGGCCCTGGCTGAAAATCCCAAAGACCAGGAGGCCCTCTTTCAAATTTACTACAAGATGCGGGGTTACTTATCGAAAAAAATGATGGCGGAAGTAAGAAAATCTCCTAGGAACGTCTTTCTTTCCATGGCCTCCACCCTTGATCTTTACGACTTTCAAAAAAATACCATCTATGAATTGAAAGAAGACTTTTGCCATTTAGCCAGCCTATCTCCCAAGAACCAACTTCTCTTTATCTTCCAGGACCTGGAATATAAGGAATACTTGGCAGACCTTCATAAAAAATCCAATACCAGCTTGGACCAACTCTACGCCATCTACAGCCATTTTGTAACTATCGCCTCTGGCTGTAAAAACCTGGTGGATTTTCAAGGAAAACTTTCCTACTTAAAAGATACCATCCTCCAAGCCCCCTACAACTCCTCTTTGACCTTTTCCACGATCCACGGAGTCAAGGGTTTAGAATTTGACCAAGTTTTTATCCTAGATTTAATCCATGGAGAATTTCCCAGTCTCCAATCTGCAGAAGACCCCCTTCTTTTAGAAGAAGAACGCCGACTCTTTTATGTGGCTATGACTCGAGCAAAAAAAGAACTTTACCTTTTAGCTCCCAAGTGGATCTTTTCCATGCCTACAGATACGAGTCAATTTTTACAAGAATTAGAAAAAATAAATAGGTAAAAATTTTTAAATCCTTTTTCTTTTAGAAGAAGGATTTTTTATGGCTCTAAGACCCTATCTATGCCATTTCCCTTCTTTGATCATAACTATATCTTGGTATTTTTCTAAAATTATATTGAATACAACTACTATATGTTGTATGATAAGGGTATCGTAAATAGGGGAATTAACTATGTGAAAATCGTCCGCTGTTACCTAAAATATTTGTTTAAAAGGGAGTAAATCATGTTACAAGTAGTCAAGAGGAATGGTGACTTAGTTGCTTTTGATAAAGAAAAGATCCAAGTTGCCATTGAAAAAGCCATGCAGTCCAGTAGTGGAGTCTATGTAGAAAATCAAGCCGAAAAAATCGCCAGTGAAATTGAAGACCACGCCAGAGAAGCCGACAAGGAATTAAGTATTTACGACATTGAAGACCAAGTTTACTATAAGTTATTGGAAAATAAAAATCCTGCCACCGCCCGGGCCTATGAGTCTTACAAGTCTGTTCAGGCCTTTAAGCGGGAGCAAAATACTACCGACAATGAAATTCTTGGCCTCTTAAACTCTACCAACGATGATGTCATGAATGAAAATTCCAACAAAAATGCCATTATTGCCTCTACCCAACGGGACCTTATTGCTGGAGAAGTTTCTAAGGATATTGCTAAAAGAAAAATGTT
>JASBZN010000137.1 GCA_029983435.1 Urinicoccus sp.
GCTTAACTGACTGAGCCATCCAGGTGCCCCTTAATATTTTTTAAAAAGAGGGGAAGGGAGACATTATCTAAAATTTTCAGATGGGGTAAGAGTAGGTCTTTTTGCAGCATATAGGCAATATGTCCTGGCTCGCCTGTAATATCTCTTCCTTCTAATAAAACTTGACCCTGGTTGGGCTGGGACAAGCCGGCAATAATATTAAATAGAGTTGTCTTCCCAGACCCACTAAGGCCCAGGAGGGAAACCAGCTCTCCCTCCTTTAGGTAAAGAGAGAGGTCCTTTAAGACGTCATAGTTTCCAAAGGACTTAGAAACAGAAGTAACTTCTAAAAGTTTATTGGGGCAAGAAGTCATTGGTAAATCCGTGACCCTTGGCAATGGGGTTTTTAATTAAGCCTTCATCTGCCAACCATTGGTAAAAGCTATCCCAGCGGTCTTGGTCAATAAATCCAAAGGACTTGGCGTCTCCTTGGTATTGGTCGGTCAACCATTTTTGGGAAGCCAAGACAAGATCTTTATCCAATTCTGGGTTTGCCTTACATAAAATTTCTGCGGCCTTGTCTGGATTTTCCATGGCATAGCGGTAACCCTTGACAGTAGCTCTTAAGAAGGCCTTAACCATGTCGGGGTCTTTTTCTAAGAGACTGTTGTTTGCAATAATAACAGGACTGTAGTAGTCAAAAACTGGGTTGATGTCCTTAAAGGGGAAATAATTCGTAGGAACTTCTTTTACTTGGGCAGCAATTCCGTCCCAAGCGTAGTAAACCCAAACGGTATCGATGTTGGTTTGGATGGCGGAAATCGCATCTGTAGCAGTGGAGGGAATAAATTCTACAAGGTCTGGATTTCCCCCATCTTTTTGAATGACATTTTTTAAAATTGCTTGTTCCACAGGATTATCCCAGGTAGCATAGTTATGGTTTTCCATATCTTTAGGCCGGGTAATGTTTTTGTCCTTAAGGGAAATAATCCCAGAAGTATTGTGGTCAATAAGGGCGCAGACAGAAGTAATAGGCAGAGGAGTTTCGTTGGCAAAGGCAGCAGCCAAGACATCTTGAAAAGATACGCCAAAGTCTGCCTTACCAGAAGCAACGAGGGCTTCCGCACCATCTTCTGGAGGTTGGGCAATGGAAATTTTCAAGCCTTCTTCTTCATAGTAACCCAAGGCATCAGCAACATAGATACCAGTGTGGTTGGTATTGGGAGTCCAGTCTAGGACAAATTTCACTTCTTTTAAATCCTTCTTGCTTCCTTCATCTGCAGTGGCAGTGGAGTTGCTTTTGTTTTCTTTACCACCACAAGCAGTAAGTAAAAGGCTCAAGAGTAAAACAAGGGCCGTAAATTTTTTAGTTTTCATGATTTTCTCCTTTTTTCCAGGGCATGGCCTTTTTTTCCAAAACTTGAACAAGAAATAAGCAGAGGTAGGAAATGATGGAAATAAAGACAATGACAGCAAACATCTTATCAAACGAATAGGATTTTTTGACCTTTGTCATATAGACCCCAAGACCAGCATAGCCTCCCAGCCATTCAGCAATCACAGCTCCTACAATGGCGTAAGAAGTTGAGATCTTCAAACCAGAAAAAAAGGAAGGAAGACTCATGGGCCACTTTAAGTAGGTAAAAAGAGCCAGTTGGTTGGCTCCCATGGCTTGAAGAAGTTGAAGGGCATCCTTATCCGTTCGTTGGAAGCCTTCAAAAAGATTCATGGCAATGGGAAAAAAAGTCACAATAATGACGAGGGTAATTTTAGGTCGCATCCCGTAGCCCATCCACAAGACTAAAAGTGGAGCAATGGCCACAGTTGGAATGGTTTGGGTTAAAACCAAAAGGGGATAGAGGGCCTTTTTCACTAGGACAAATTGGTCCATTAAAAGAGCACAGATAAAGCCTAGTAAAACCCCTAGAGCCAACCCAATAAAGGCCTCCATCAAGGTCATGGTGAGATGGTTTAGTAGGAGGAGACGGTCTTTCCAAAAAGCCAGTAGAACAGCCTTGGGAGATGGGAGCATAAAAGCAGGCACCCACTCTTTGTAAGTGGCCAAACTCCAAAGGCCTAGAAGGGCTAAAACTACCAAAAAGGGGATGAAGTTAACGGTATTTGTTCGTTTTCTCATCGATGGTTAGTAGGTGGTCTTTGGGATTGTAAAAAATTTTTACATAAGATTTCACCGATTGGGCGCCCTCTTTGATACAGATGAGTTGGGCTTCTTTAACAATGTCTAAAAGCTCTTCATAATCGCCTTCAACAGTTGTTTCTAAAGGCCCGACTTCATAGTTACAACCTGTGGATGCAATATAAGCAATGACTGCATCGACAATTCGTAAAAGTTCCTCTTCCGATGCGGAGACAGGAAGAACTTGGATAGCAATAGTAGTATTCATGATAACTCCTTTCAATAAAAAAGGACTTCTGGGCAGCAGAAGTCCTTGGTTTCCTACGTCAGCATTACCTGAACAGGTTCAACGGGTTTGGCAAACGCCATCTCAGCAAAAGCACCCCTGCATATTTATTTTAACCATTAATAAAAAATTGGTCAAGGAAAAAGCCTATTTGTCAAAGGCTTGGTAAATGGCTTGAATAGCCCGGTCATAGTCAGCAGTGTCAACTCCCACGATAATATTTAACTCACTAGACCCTTGGGTAATCATCTCTACATTGATGTTGGCATCGGCTAAAGCTTTAAAGACTTTGGCAGAGGTCCCAATGTGGTTAAACATGTTTTGCCCTACGACGGCCACTAGGGAAATATCTGTTTCTACAGAAATGTGGTTGGGATTACATAGGGTCTTAATTTCACTAATAATCCTCTTTTTTCTTCCTTGCAACTGGTCGTCAGCCACAATTAAAGAAAGAGAGTCAATGCTGGAAGGCATGTGTTCAACATAGACGTCATTGGCTTCCAAAATACTAAAGACTTTTCTGGAAAAAGAGAGGTCCCGGTTCATTCTTACCTTTTCAATATTAATAACGGAAAATCCTTGTCGTCCAGCAATCCCTGTGATTTCATGGTCGGGAGATTTTTCCTTGCTGAAAGGTAAAATTTTTGTTCCAGGATCTTCTGGAGCATTGGTATTTTTAATGGCAATGGGGATTCCCTGAGAAATTACGGGGAAAATCGCCTCTTCGTGTAGGATGCTAGCTCCCATATAGGATAGCTCTCGAAGTTCACTGTAAGAAATTTCCTTAATTTGTCGGGGGTTTTTTACAATTTTTGGGTCTGCTGCCAAAAAACCACTGACATCTGTCCAGTTTTCATAGACATCAGCACCTACACCTCGGGCGACAATGGCTCCAGACAAGTCTCCGCCGCCTCGAGAAAAGGTGGTAATAGATCCATCAGGTAGGGCTCCGTAAAAACCAGGAATTACCGCTGCCTCA
>JASBZN010000138.1 GCA_029983435.1 Urinicoccus sp.
CAATGGTTCGAACCCGAGTAGCCAATAAGGATTGGTGAGCATCTCGCATGGTAGTATCTGTTAACAATAATCTTTCTTGGTCTAGAATCCAGTCTCTAAGGCCATTGGGTCCCTTTTCGTCAAGGATTTGCTTGGTTCCCTTAAAGTCAAATTTTTCAACAGAGGGAATTTGAGGAACATCAAAGTGTTTTTTTAGGGCATTGGAATCATTAATTACCTTGTTTCCAATAAATTCCATCAGGCGCATTTCTTGGTCTGGTTTTGTAACAATTTGAAAGAGTTCTGGATGTTCAGCAATAAAGCTTGTATCGCAAGAGCCTTCGTAAAATTCCTTGGTGTTTAACACATTTAGCAAAAAGCCAATATTTGTTTTAACGCCACCAATTTTTAATTCTTTCAAAGAACGAATGGCCTTAGAAATGGTGTCTTTCCAGGTTCTTCCGTGGGTAATGACCTTTACTAAAAGAGAATCATAGTAAGGAGAGATTACTGCACCGGCAAAGCCGTTTCCTCCGTCTAAGCGGACGCCAAATCCAGAACTAGACCGATAGAGGTTAATATGACCAGTATCTGGAGCAAAATTATTTAGAGGATCTTCCGTAGTAACCCGGCATTGAATGGCAAAACCTTTATGTTCAATGCTTTCTTGATCCTTAATGCCAATTTCTGGACTGTCAAGGGAATAACCCATAGCAACTAGAATTTGAGCTTGAACAATGTCGATATCTGTGCACATTTCTGTAACAGTATGTTCTACTTGGATTCTAGGGTTTACTTCAATAAAATAGTGATTTAAGTGTTTATCTACTAAAAACTCAACAGTTCCTGCATTAGAGTAACCAATGGATTTTGCAATTTTTAAAGCATCTTTACAAATATCTTCTCGGACTTCTTTAGGAAGAGAAAAAGCGGGAGTAAATTCAATGACTTTTTGATGTCTCCGTTGGATAGAGCAATCTCTTTCAAAGAGGTGGACCACATGACCAGATTTGTCTCCCAAAATTTGCACTTCGATGTGTTTTGGCTTTTCTAAGTACTTTTCAATAAACATGGAGTCGTTGCCAAAAGCTTTTTTAGCTTCATTGCGAGCAGAGTGAAATTCATTGAGAAGATCTTTTTCAGAATGGACAATTCGCATTCCACGACCGCCACCTCCAGCCGCTGCTTTAACCATTACGGGATAACCAGCTTTTTTAGCAAAATCTAAGGCTTCTTGATCGGAGTGGATAGGTTTTTCAATTCCTGGAATCGTAGGAACTTTTGCTTCTTGGGCAACAATCTTAGAAGAAATTTTATCTCCCAATTTTTCCATTACCTTCCAGTGGGGCCCGATAAAGGTAATACCTGCCTCTTCACATTTTCGAGCAAACTCAGGATTTTCTGATAAAAAGCCGTAGCCTGGATGAATGGCATCAACGCCTTTGTTTTTAGCTAGGTCGATGATTTCATCAATATCTAAATAAGCTTCTAAAGGAGATTTATCCTTACCAATTTGGTAGGACTCGTCAGCTTTTGTTCTAAACAATGATAGCTGATCTTCTTCGGAGTAGATTGCTACAGATCGAATTCCCAACTCACGACAGGCCCGGAAAACACGAATAGCAATTTCTCCACGATTAGCTACTAAGATGCGCTTAAATTTTTTCATGCATACCTCCTATACTTGTAAATAAGTACAAGTTTCACTTGTGGCTTTAAAATAACAACATCATTTTTATGATTATTAGCTATTATATCTTAAAATAAAGTTTTTGTATATCTTAAGATGAAGAGAATGGACCATGTTAGAGAGAATAGGGGAAGATTGAAAAAAGATCTATCTTTTGATATACTTAAAAAGCAAAGTAAGGTAGGTGGGTAAATGATCTTAAAATATCTAATTCTAGCGGTTTCTTTAGACTGGATACTAGGAGATCCTTATTGTTTCCCACATCCTGTTGTTCTCATGGGGAAACTCATTCATTTGGAAGAAAAAATAGCTTTTCACTATGCCAAAACAGATAAGGCCCAATACATAGCTGGGACCATGATAGTCTTGGTTAATTGTTTTGTAGGTCTTGGAATTCCTGCTTTGGTTTTCTATCTTTTAGATGGTTGGCTTTATGGTGTTTTTTATATTTATAGCATCTATCAGGCCCTTTGTGCCCGGACGCTTCATTATGAAGCCATGCAGATAAAAAAAGCCATGAAGCAGAGTATTTCTGAAGGGCGAAAAAGACTTTCGTACATTGTAGGAAGGGATACGAGTCAGCTAGAAGAAGAAGAAATTTATAAGGCCACTATTGAAACAGTGGCAGAAAATACATCCGATGGAATCATTGCTCCCTTGTTCTATATCTTTTTATTAGGACCCCTTGGAGGTTATTTATATAAGACGGTAAATACAATGGACTCGATGATTGGCTACCATACGGAAAAATATGAATACTTGGGAAAAGTTGCTGCCCAGGTAGATGATGTTTTAAATTATATTCCAGCTAGAATTACAGGAGTCCTTATGGCAATAGTGGCCATTTTTTATGGTCGCTTTAAACAAACGTGGTCCACGATAAAGGAATATCGATATGCTCACTTAAGCCCTAATGCAGGGTATCCTGAAGCGGCTATTGCGGGTATTTTAGATGTTTCCTTAGGAGGGGGACATGTTTATTTTGGTAAGTTTATTGATAAACCTAGAATAGGTCATTTTAATCGAAAAATCTCTCCTAGCGATATTAACAAAACGGTGCAAGTTATGTATGGTACAGAAGTTATCTTTTTAGTGATTTACATTGCCATTTACTGCTTGTTTTGATTCAAGATGTAGGGAAATTGGTGAAAATCCAATACAGCCCCCGCTACTGTAAGCATGTCGGCCATAGATACCACTGAGAAATTGGGAAGGTTTGGCTTTAAAGGTGCGAGTCAGGAAACCTGTCTTGGAAAATCTTCGGAGGGAAGGGTCTATTTAGACCATACAATAGGAGGTTTTTGTGAAAAAGGGATTAATTTTAGCAAGTTTTGGGACAACGCATCCAGATACTCGGGAAAAAACAATTGAAAATATAGAGAAAAGAATCACTCAGGAGTTGAAGGATGTCCAAACCATACGGTGTTTTACATCGAGAATGGTAGTGAAGAGGATTAAAGAACAAGAAGGCATAGATATTTATAATGAAAAAGAAGCTCTAGTCGCTCTAGAGGATTTAGGGATTGCTTTTGAAGACATATATATCCAACCCCTCCATGTGATTCCTGGAGTGGAGTATCAAAAATTACAAGTTGTTCAAGGGAGTCACCTTGGAAAGCCCTTGCTTTATGATGAAAAGAGTATGGAAGATGTCATTGATTCTTTAAAGTTACCTGACAGAGAAGAAGCAAGTTTTG
>JASBZN010000139.1 GCA_029983435.1 Urinicoccus sp.
AAGGCATTGTTCATAACAATTTGAGTGACCATAAAAGCCATTTGATTAATCAAAGGACTGGCCCCCAAAGCAAAAATATCCTTGGTGTACTTCCACTTGGGCCAGGGAATGTGGAACTTATCTTCCACACTTTTTAGGTTCATCAAATAGATTACAGATAAGATAAACCCTGCATACTGACCAATAATTGTCGCCAAAGCAGCCCCTGTCATCCCCCATTTAAAAACAAAGATAAAGATGGGGTCCAGGATCGTATTAATGATAGCCCCCACCAAGTTGGCAGCCATGGCAAACTTAGGGCTCCCATCAGCTCGAATGACATTGGTTAGGGCCACAACGCCCATAAAGCCTGGCATTCCTAAATTGATAATGTTCATGTACTCATAGGCCAGGGGCAAGACTTTTTCCGTAGCTCCAAAACCAATTAAAAGCGGTTTTAAAAAGAGCCGGGTCACCACCATCAAGGCAATACTTACTATTAATAGAAGAGAAAATCCCTGGTAAATATAATTCCCTGCTTCCTTCTCTTGATGTCTTCCTAAGTTTAGGGAATAAGAAGCCGAGGCCCCTACCCCAACTAAAAGCCCTAAAGCCAGGGCCAAATTGGTAAAGGGAAAGGCAACATTTGTTGCTGCATTTCCTAGGATTCCAACACCCTGTCCAATAAAAATTTGGTCTACAATATTGTAAAGAGCGCCTACCAACCCACTAATAATAGAAGGAATAGCATATTGGCGAATTAAAGGGCCGATTTCTCCATAGCCCATGGGATTTTTTAGTTCATGACTTTTCGTCAATTCATCACATCCTCTCAAAAAAAAGAAGTCCTAAAAAGGACCTTTTAAGATTCTACTCATGGCTCTAGCCATAAGTCATGGTATAATAAATCATAGTTAATAGAATTATGATACGCTTAATTTCTAAAAATGTCAAGGAGGCTCTATGCTATTTCAAGGAATCTCTCCAGAAGATTTACAAGATTTTATCCTCTGGTCCAACTCTGTCACAGCCACTTACGGACCAGGAGAGTGTATTTTTCAGCAGGGACAAAAATCTTCCTATACCTACATCCTTTTAAAGGGGAAGGTAGAAGTGGACCATCTTTACCTTTCAGGCAATCGAACCATCATTGCCACTTTCACCAAAGAAAACTCTATCTTTGGTGAGGTCTACTCTCTCTTGTCCCTTCCCTTTGACTACAGCTGTCATGCCAAGGAAGAATCTCTTATTTTAAAAATCCCTTCAGCTAGTTTATTAAAGACCATAGACCATGAAAAATTTCATCCCATTGGTGCAAACTTAATCCAGATCTTGGCCTTTAAAGCCTACACCCTAAACCAACGCCTCATGGTCCAAACAGCCCCTTCCCTCCGGGAAAAAATTTTAAGGGACCTAGACCAGCGGCAAGTCCAAGGGAGGGTGGACCTTCCCTTTACTCGAGAAAAATGGGCAGAAATTTTGTCTATCCCCCGGCCTAGCCTATCCAGGGAACTGTCGAAGATGGCCGAAGAAGGTCTTATTTCCATCCACAAGCGGACTATTTTTTTATTATTTTAATATTTGTAGCAAATGTTACAGAATTCCTTCTTAAAAAGAGTTTATACTAAGGTTACATTTAAAGGAGTTTAAGAAAGGAGTTTTTTATGTTCTGTTACCAATGTCAAGAAACCGCCCAAGGAAAAGCCTGTACTATTAAAGGTGTTTGTGGAAAAGAATCCTCTACAGCCCTTTTGCAAGATCTTTTAATTTGGCTTACCAAGGGCTTGAGTCAAGTCGCTCAAAATTTAAGAAAACAAGGTGAAGAAGTTCCCAAAGACCTCAACCATCTTGTTACCAGCAACTTATTCTTAACCATTACTAATGCAAATTTTTCTGACCAAGATATCCTAGATGCCATTAATAGGACCCTGGATGCCAAAGAAAAGCTCTTAAGTCATCTTTCTTCTAAAGAAGATCTAGACCTCGCCGCTCTCTACCAAGAAAGAGACAAGGAAAAACTCTTAGAACAGGGAAGTCTAGTGGGTGTTTTAGCCACTGAAGACCAAGACCTACGGTCCCTAAGAGAACTAACCATCTATGGTTTAAAGGGCCTATCTGCCTACACCAAGCACGCCAATGTCCTCTTGGAAGAAAATGAAGAAATTGACCTCTTTATCCAAGAAGCCTTAGCTGCTACTTTAGAAGAAAAATCCATTGACCAAATGGTGGACTTGGTCCTTAAAACTGGTGAATATGGCGTCAAAGGTATGGCCCTTTTGGACCAAGCCAATACAAAGGCCTATGGAAACCCAGAAATGACCACCGTTTCCATAGAACCAAGAAAAAATCCTGGTATTTTAATTTCTGGTCATGACCTACGAGATATGGAAATGCTCCTAAAACAAACCCAAGGCACTGGCGTTGATGTCTATACCCATTCAGAAATGCTCCCTGCTAACTACTATCCCGCCTTTAAAAAATATGACCACTTCGTTGGAAATTATGGTAATGCCTGGTGGAAGCAAAAAGAAGAATTTGAAGCCTTTCATGGTCCCATCCTCATGACCACCAACTGCATTGTCCCTCCGAAAGACTCTTATAAAGACCGCCTTTTCACCACTGGCGTTGCAGGTTTTCCAGGCTGTAAACACATCCCTGGAGAAATTGGCGAAGAAAAAGATTTTTCTCCCCTGATTGAACTAGCCAAGACTTGTCCCCCTCCAGAAAAAATAGAAGAAGGGTCCCTCGTTGGAGGTTTTGCCCACAGTCAAGTTTTTGCCCTAGCAGACAAAATTGTTGATGCTATCCAATCTGGTGCCATTAAAAAATTTGTTGTTATGGCTGGTTGCGACGGTCGTCAAAAAGGTCGCTCCTACTATACTGACTTTGCAAAAGCCCTTCCAAAAGATACTGTGATTTTAACAGCAGGTTGTGCAAAATATCGCTACAACAAATTAAACCTGGGAGATATTAATGGAATCCCCAGAGTTCTCGATGCTGGCCAATGTAACGATTCCTATTCCCTGGTCCTCATTGCCTTAAAACTTGCAGAAATTTTTGATCTCGAGTCTGTGAACGACCTTCCCCTAGTCTACAATATCGCCTGGTATGAACAAAAAGCCGTTATCGTTCTTTTGGCTCTTTTGTCCCTCGGTGTGAAAAACATCCATCTAGGCCCTAGCCTTCCAGCCTTTATTAGCCCCAACGTCTTAAAGGTCTTGGTAGAAAAATTTAATATCGCCCCCATTACAAATGTGGAAGATGATTTAAAAACCTTGATTGGATAAGAAAAAACCATTGGCTTCGTGTGGTGACCCCATAAAGTTGGACCAAATACCAGAGAGAATTTATATTTTCTCTG
>JASBZN010000140.1 GCA_029983435.1 Urinicoccus sp.
TATAAAATTGATTTAAATGAAATCACTGTTAATTTGTATCAAAGAAGGTCTCTTAGTCGTACAGACTTACTGATGCGGGCAGTAGAAAATTTAAAATTTTTCCAAGATGGGAAAATTGCTTTAACAAAAATTTCTTTGAACGACTTAAAAAATTGCAAGGCAAAACACTCAGAAACAGAAGGGATTGTAGAATTTATTCGAGACATAGATGGAGTGGAGCTAGCTATTTTCTTAAAGGATAGTAAACGGTCAGGCACTAAAATCAGTCTAAGAAGCAAAGGACAAATAGATGCAACCAAGATTGCCTTGAAATTTGAAGGTGGCGGGCATAAACGGGCTGCAGGTGCAAGTTTTGATGGAAATCTTGATCAATGTGAAGAGGCAGTTTTACGAGAAGTTTATGAGGTAAGTGATGCAGGGCGTTCTACTAATTGATAAAGATAAGGGATTTACTAGTCATGATGTTGTGGCCTTATGTCGAAAAACATTAGGAATTCGAAAAATTGGACATTGTGGGACTCTAGATCCTATGGCTACAGGTGTTCTACCGATATTAATTGGAAAAGCAACTAAATTATCGAATTATTTAATGGGACAAGACAAAACCTATGAAGGAAGCTTAGAGTTTGGATACCTAACGGACACCTTAGATGCCGATGGAGAAGTTTTGAAAACATGTGACAATAAAAACTTTGAAAAAAACGAAATTCTTCAGGCCATGGAAGCGCTGACAGGAGAAATAGACCAAGTGCCTCCTATGTACTCTGCTATTAAGATAAATGGAAAAAAACTCTATGAATATGCAAGGGAAGGAAAAGAAGTAGAAAGAAAGACAAGACGAGTTAAAATCTATTCTTTTGACCTATTAAATTTTTCAAACCAACGCTTAGATTTTCGAGTTTCCTGTTCTAGTGGAACCTATATCCGATCTTTAATTGGAGATTTAGCTGAAAATCTCGAAAGTTTCGCTACCTTAACCAGCTTAAAAAGAATAGAGGTTGGAAGCTTTAAACTGGAAGACTGCCATAGTATTGAAGAGTTAAAAGAAGGAAAAATCCTTCCAGAAGATTTAATTCCTTTGGATAAATCCCTGGATATGGAAGAAGTTTATTTACCAGATCAACTTTTTTATCCTTTAATATATGGGCAAAATGTCCCCTATGATTTAGAATTAAAGACAGAAGTGAAAGTCTTTTGTCAAGGAAAGTTTATAGGTATTGGATTTAGCCCTCAAAAGGGCTCCCTTCGAGTGAAGAAACGATTGTTAGAAATGCAAAGATGAGGTTTTATGGAAATTATACGAATTCATCCCCAAGATAAGATTGATGAAGAACTTACTGTAGCTCTTGGAAATTTTGACGGTCTTCACTTGGCACATCAAGAATTAATTAATCGGGCCATCAAAAAGGCCCAAGACTTTAAGATAAAATCTGGGGTTTTAATGTTTACAGAACACACTAAAAATGTTTTACTTCGTACAAAGCAAAATTTACTTATGAGTCGAAAACAAAAATTAGCTTATCTCGATAAGATGGGTCTTGATTTTGTTGTGGAGATTGAATTTTCTGAGATTATGAAAATGAGTCCTGAGTTTTTTGTTCGAGAATTTTTAGCAAAAAACCTAAAAGCCAAGGCAGTTGTTGTTGGATACGATTATCGATTTGGCTATAAAGCTAAGGGCAATGTAGATCTTCTTCTTAAGTCGGTAGAAGACTTAGATATTCAAGTAAATGTTGTTGAGGCAGTAAAAAAAGATGGAGAAGTTATTTCCAGCACGCGAATCCGTAAAGAGATTCAGCAGGGAAATATTCAAAAAGCGAATGATTTACTGGGACGTCCCTTCACTATTCAGGGACGGGTGGTTCATGGTAAAAGTCTAGGAAAGAAGATGGGATACCCCACAGCAAACCTTCAGCCCATGGCTCACTACACTGTTCCCAAATATGGTGTTTATGACACCAATGTCATTGTTAAGGGTAAGTCCTACAAGGCAGCAACTAGTATTGGAACAAATCCTACGCTAAATGAAAAGGGCTTAAAAATTGAGGCTCATATTTTAGATTTTAATGAAAATATCTATAAAAAAGAGGTAGAATTGGAATTTTTAAACTTCCTTCGACCTGAGAAAAAATTTGACAATATTGACACCTTATTTCAACAAATAGAGAAAGATACCAATTTGGTTCGAGCTAGAAAATAAACTTGTAAAAACTATTTATTTATGATAAAATCAATGTGTTCCATATCTTGGTAGTGCGAGCCTCGACGCCTACTTAGTTATTGGTGAATATTATATTATTAGGAGGAAATTATGATTTCAAAAGAAGAAAAAGAAAAGATTATTAACGAGTACAAATTATCTGAAAAAGATACTGGGTCTCCAGAAGTTCAAATTGCTATTTTAACACATCGTATTAATGGCTTAAACGAACACTTAAAGACACACAAAAAAGACCACCATTCACGTAGGGGTTTATTAAAGATGGTTGGTACTAGAAGAAATCTTTTAAGATATTTAGAAAAGAAAGATATTGAAAGATATCGTTCTTTAATTGAAAGATTAAATATTAGACGATAATAAGAGCGGGGATCCGCTCTTTTATTTTATACAAGTAAAGGAGATGAAAATGGAAAAGACTTTTGAGTATAACTTAGCAGGTCATCCATTTAAAGTGACGATAGGTAAAGTAGCTGAACAAGCAAATGGCGAATGTCTTATTTATTATGGAGACACAGTAGTCCTTGTAACAGCCACTGCATCTAAAGAAGCCAAGGATGGTATTGATTTTTTCCCGTTAAGTGTTGATTATGAAGAAAAAATGTATGCAGTTGGTAAATTGCCTGGAGGATTTATCAAAAGAGAAGGTCGTCCTAGTGAAAAGGCAACCTTGACAGCTCGCCTTATTGACCGGCCAATCCGCCCTCTTTTTCCGGAAGGATTTAGAAATAGCGTCCAAGTGATAGCTACTGTTTTCTCAGTAGAACAAGATTGTAGTCCAGAAATTGCAGCAATGATTGGTTCCTCTATTGCACTATCAATTTCAGATATTCCTTTTAAGGGGCCAACTGCTTCTGTTCAAGTTGGATACGTTGATGGAGAGTACATCATCAATCCTAATGTGGAAGAGCGGTCAAAATCTAAAATAAACTTAACTGTTTCGGGAACCAAAGATGCTATTATGATGGTTGAAGCAGGTGCCGATATTGTTAGTGAAGAAGAGATGCTTCGAGCTATTTTATTTGCTCATGAAGAAATTAAAAAAATCTGTTCTTTCATTGAAGAAATTATGGCAGAGTTTT
>JASBZN010000141.1 GCA_029983435.1 Urinicoccus sp.
TCCCCCTTATACTTTTCGTAATCTTTAAAAACAGAATTTAAAATTCCACTACCCTTGGTATCTGTCATAAATTCTTGCCGATAACCAATAAGGCCTCGAGCAGGAATCTCAAAGGTCAACCTTGCATAACCTCCTGATGGCTCAGACATTGAAACCATCTCTCCCTTTCTCCGGCCCAGTTTTTCAATGACTGTTCCTACAAATTCCTGTCCCACATCAATAGTAACAAATTCTACAGGTTCATGCCGCACACCATCAATTTCTTTAAAGAGAACTTTAGGCTTAGATACAGAAAACTCATAGCCTTCTCTTCGCATATTTTCAATTAAGACAGACAAGTGGAGTTCTCCCCGTCCAGAAACTTTAAAAGAGTCTGTACTATCTCCTTCTTCCACGCGAAGACTCACGTCGGTTTGTAGTTCCTTAAAAAGTCGAGTCCGTAGCTGTCTAGAGGTTACAAATTTTCCTTCTCTTCCAGCAAAAGGAGAATCATTAACCCGGAAAGTCATACTGATAGTTGGTTCTGAAATTTTATTAAAGGTTATTGCTTGTGGGCTGTTAATATCAGTAATGGTATCTCCAATAGAAATATCTTCAATCCCTGAAATGGCAACAATACTTCCACTGCTTCCTTCTTCAATACCCACTCTTTCCAAACCTTCAAATTCAAAAATCCCCGTAATTTTAACCTTCTCTTTTTTGTCGGGATCTTGATGATTTACAATGAGGGCCTCATCATTCGCATGGATGATTCCTTGACTAATGCAGCCAATACCAATTCTTCCTACGTACTCATTATAATCAATGGTTGAAATTAAAAGGGCTAGAGGTTCGTCATCCCTATCTTCTGGAGCGGGAATATATTTTAAGATTGCTTCAAATAAAGGCTCCATTGTTCCTTCTCGATCCGAAGGGTCCATAGAAGCATAACCATTTTTTGCAGAAGCATAGATAAAGGGGAAGTCCAAAGCATGGTCATCTGCCCCTAATTCTATAAATAGGTCTAAAATTTCTGCTTCCACTTCACTCGGTCTTGCTTCTGGCCGATCAATCTTATTCATACAAACCAAAACAGGTAGCTTCAAATCAAAGGCTTGTTTTAAAACAAACTTCGTCTGGGGCATGGGCCCTTCATAAGCATCAACTAAGAGCACAACACCACTTACCATTTTCAAAACCCGTTCTACTTCCCCACCAAAATCGGCATGGCCAGGTGTGTCAATGATGTTTATCTTTGTGTCCTTATAGTGAACTGCTGTATTTTTTGAGAGGATTGTAATTCCTCTTTCTTGTTCAATATCCCCACTATCCATGACTCTGTCACGGACTTGTTGATGTTCATGAAAAACTCCTGATTGTCTTAGTAGTTGGTCTACCAAGGTCGTCTTTCCGTGGTCAACATGGGCCACAATTGCAATATTACGTATATTTTTTGTCATCAAACTCCTCTTTTCCTTTTATATCTTAAGCTATTATAGCAGAAGTTGAGAAAAAGCAAAAGACACCTCTTCTTAATCTCCTACAAGACCAAAGCTTTTTCTAAAAAAACTTTTTCCCATTCTTTTTCATGTAAAAACCCCCCAATCCTACTTTGGATTTAGGGGGCAATACGCTAGAAATCCTTTAACTTTTAAATAGATTTGATAGCAATAACCTCATTACCATTTAGTTCTACTGAATCACTCAGGGCTCTTACAATCTCTAGCCCTCGACCATTACATTTCATGGCTATGTTGCAATCCTCTTCCGTCGGTTCAATTCCAGGTCCCTCATCTTGAACTTTAATCTTCAGACAATGACTCCCGTAATTAATCCCTAAAGATACGTACTTATCTCTATTAAGTCCATTCCCATGAACGACACCATTCATCATTAACTCTTGGATAATCAATCGAATATCAAAGGATACTTCTTCATCATAAATGAGTGATTGAAGTGAACTAGTCGCAAGGTTTATAAAGGCTTTTGCACAACAAATATCACTTGGGACTGAACCCGCAAAAATATAGCTCATCTTCACACCTCTTTCGTTAACTTCTACCTATCTGTTACCCAAAAAACAAGAATTTAAACTAAGAGTTAAATTTTAAAACTTCCTGGTTATTTTCTGATAACGTATTTACAAATCTTTCAATATACGGTAGGATAATAGTATATCTAGAAAGATTTATCAGAGGAAAGGAGAAACAGATATGCAAAAGTATGAATGTCAAGCATGCGGTTATATTTATGACCCAAAAATTGGAGACGAAGACGGTGGAATTAAACCAGGTACACCTTTTGAAAAACTTCCAGAAGATTGGGAATGTCCTTTATGTGGTGCACCAAAAGAAGAATTCGAACCTGTTGAATAATCTATCATAAGAAAATGACAGTAAAACCCAGCGCTCTAGAGCGCTGGGTTTTTGTTTCTCTTAAATTGCTTTTTACATCTTTCCCTTTGCTTATAACACATTATAAAAGGCTAAAAGATCTTCCAACATTTCGTTGGTCTCTTGGACTAAGCCTTTGTCCTCCGTACTAAAAGGTAGAATATCTTGATCTTCAGGACAGTCTAGACTTTTATGAATTTTTTTTAATTGTCGGTTTAATTGATTTCTTGTTAATTTATCTGCTTTTGTGGCAATAACAATCCCTGAAAATCCATTGTCTACAATCCATTGGTACATTTCCTGGTCTAAACTCGTTGGCGAAATTCTGGCATCTACCAACAAAATAATTTCCAGAATATTGGATCGATTGGACAAATATCCATCAATCATAGCCGCCCAATCCTTCCGAAGAGACTTGGATACCTTAGCATAGCCATAGCCTGGAAGATCTACTAAGCGAAAACTTTTATTGATATCATAAAAATTAATCGTCTGAGTCTTCCCAGGTTTGGAAGAGGTATAAGCCAGTTTTTTCCGATTGCATAAGGCATTGATAAAACTAGACTTCCCCACATTACTTCTTCCCGCTAAGGCAATTTCTTTTAAACTGCCACAGGGATATTGGGATGGGCTCACAGCCATTTGAACAAGGTTTGCCTCATTTATCTTCATAAAAACCCTCCACTGCTTTGGCTAAAATTTCATCGACTTTTTTTACTCCGATAATTTCTAAGTCTTCTGTTACTTCTGGTTCAAACTCTAAAAGCTCTCCTTCATTTTCCTTGGGAATAAAGACTTTTTTGATGCCAGCTCGTTGGGCTGCTAATAATTTTTCTTTTAAGCCACCAATGGGCAAGACTTGCCCCCTCAGGGTAACTTCCCTGTCATGGCCACGTCTCTATAGACAGGTTTATTCATT
>JASBZN010000142.1 GCA_029983435.1 Urinicoccus sp.
AAAACTGACCTCCTTAAGTTGGTTTATTAGTCCAACTTTTGGGGGTCAGTTCATTAAACTCATAGCCTTTTCTCTTGCCACCTAAAGACTCTTTAAATCAGTTTTTCTAAAATCCCTAATTCAATGAGCCTTAGGGTCATTTTTTTTCTTCTTCTTTAAAACTTTCTTCCAAGGTATACCAGGGTAAAACGGCACACTTTACCCGAGCCGGCATGGTTTTAATAGATTCAAAGGCTCGAGCATCTCCTAGCTTTTTAAGCTCTGCGCGATCTGTAACAGATCCGTTAATCATACCAATGAAGTTTTTGGCCAGTTCCCTACCTTCTTCTACTTTTTTCCCTCGAATGGCATCGCACATAATGGATGTGGATGCTTGTGAAATGGCGCATCCGCTTCCAGTAAAGGCTGCATCTTCAATGATGCCGTCTTTTACTTTCAGCTGCAAGGTAATTTCATCTCCACAAGAAGGATTGTGCCCCGGCTCTGTATGGGTGGAATCTTCCATTTCGTGGCGATTTTTCGGGTTCCTGCTTTCTTCTAAAACTAGTTCCGTATAAATTTTACTTAGATCCAAGTCCATCATCCTCCTTACATCTTCTAGATGGCTTACAAAGGCATCTACTTCTTCTTTTGTATTATAAAAGGCTAAGCTTGCCCGGCAAGATGCGTTAATACCCAGATACCGGTGAAGGGGTTGGGTGCAATGGTGTCCAGACCGAATAGCAATGCCATAGGTATCTAAGATAGAGGCCACATCATGGGGGTGAATTTCTTTTAAGTTAAAGGTGATCACACTGCCTCGGTGGTCATTTTTAACGGTATAGAGGTCTAAAAAGTCCAGGTCTTTCACTTGGCCATAGCAGTAGTTGGTTAAGGATCTTTCGTAGTCTTCAATTTCCTTAAGACCAATGGTTTCCATATAGCGGATGGCTTCTGTAAGGCCCTTTACTCCTCCTACATTTTGGGTTCCAGCTTCAAAACGCATGGGAGCCTTTAAAAAGGTAGCCCGGTCTTCATAGACGTATTCAATCATTTCCCCACCGTAAAAGAAAGGCGGAAGAGCGTTAAGCTTGTCTTCTTTTCCATAGAGGACGCCAATCCCCATGGGACTTAAAAGTTTATGACCAGAAAACGCATAGAAGTCACAGTCTAGGTCCACGACATCCACCTTGTGGTGGGGTGCTTGTTGGGCCCCATCTACAATGACGTTTATATCCTTGGATTTTTGTCTGGCTTTTTTGATAATGGCCTTTAAGTCTGGCAAGGTTCCTAGGGTATTGGATGCTCCTGTGAGAGAAAGAATCTTTGTCTTTTCTGTAATGACTTGGTCAAGATCTTCTTGTCTTAGTTCCTTGGTGTCCTTATCTATATAGATATATTTTAGCTTGGCCTTGGTTTTTTCTGCTACATATTGCCAGGGAATGAGGTTGGAATGGTGTTCCAAAATCGTAATGACAATTTCATCCCCTTCTTTCAGGGTGTTTAAGCCCAAGACATAAGCCAAGGTATTTAGGGACTGGGTAGTGTTATTGGTAAAGACAATTTCCTTAGGGCTTTTGGCGCCAATAAAGTCTGCCACTACTTGCCTTCCCTCTTCAAAAACTTCTGTGGATACCTGTCCCAGATAATGGGCTCCCCGGTGGGGGTTCCCATTTTCAAATTTATAGTAATCCATTACAGCGTCTAGAACACTTTGGGGTTTTTGACTGGTGGCTCCACTGTCTAGGTAAATAATCTTTTTGTCCCACTCTTGGCTAAGGTAGGGGAAATCTTTTCGTATTTCTAATATTTCTTCCTTACTTAACATCTTACCCCCTCTAACGTTTGTTCATTTTATTTCTAAAGTATTTCCAAATTTCTTCTTTTTCTTTTTCATCTTTTAAAAGGTCAATGGTTCCTGCATACTTGGATTCCACAATAAGGGTTTCTGCCAATTGATGGCTAATGCCTCGGGATTTCAAGTAAAAGAGAAGGTCCGCATCAATCTCTCCACTGGAAGCCGCATGGTTTCCTGCAATGTCATCTTCATGGGAAAGAAGAACTGGCACTGAAAGATTTAAAACCGTATCGTCCAAAAGAACGGTGTACTCTTCTTCGTTCCCTTGAGACTTTTGGGTTCCTTGCTTAAAATCTAGTGTGGTCTTTAGATTTTTTTGTGCTTGGTCCATTAAAGCTCCATTAATCACTACATTGGCCTTGGTTTTTGGCTTGTGGTGGTTAACATGGTAGAGAATATTTAACTCGTTGTCTTCATGGCCAAAGTAGATGCTTCTTACATCCACATCTGCCTCTTGTCCCACAAGTTCAACTTGCGTGTTCATATAGTTTTTTACGGCTCCCATTTCGTATTGACGAAGGCGAACCTTGGCTTTTTCCTCTGCCAAAATAACGACACTTTCTAAGCTCATGCTTTTATCTTCTTTTTGAATAAGGTAAACATTCACTTCCGCTCCCTTTTTGGCAACAATCCGAATTAAGGAGTTGCGGAATTTTTCCTCTTCCCCTTGGTCATCATAAGACAGGGTTAGGGTGAATTTTCCCCCTTCTTCTACGATAATATCGTGGGTGTCTAAAAGTTGGTAGTTTTGGTCTGTAGTGGTAAGTTTAAGGGTTTTTCCTTTTTCCACTTGATCTTTTTCTACATGGTATTTCCGGTAAATACTTCCCTTTTCTCGATTTAGGTCAATGGCTTCTTGGGCCACACCATAGGTGTAGTCTTTTAATTCTGGTCTTTCTTCAAAGGCCCCTGTGGACTCTACAGGAAAAGAGAACCCCTCTTGAATTTCCGGTAAAAAGATCGATACATCATTTACTTTTGTATGCCTATAGGTCTTATAGGCTAATTTATTTCCTAATATTTCCATACTTCCTCCTAGCCTATACTTCCTTCTAACTCAATATTAATCAAGTTATTCATTTCTACGGCATATTCCATGGGAAGCTCCTTGGCTACGGGTTCAGCAAAACCTCGTACAACCATGCTCTTGGCTTCTTCCTCGCTAATGCCCCGGGACATAAGATAGTAAATAACCGAATCGTCAATCCGACCAATTCTTGCTTCATGGCCAAAGTCTACATCCTTATTTTCAATCTTTACAACAGGAATGGTATCGGCTCTGGATTCATTATCCAGCATCAGGGATTCACAAGACGAAGACGCCTTGGACCCATGAGCATTGGCCTTGATTTCTGTCAAAGACCGGTAGCAGCAAATTCCTCCGCCCTTGGAAATAGACTTGGAATTGACATAGGACTTGGTATCAGGAGCTGCGTGAATCATAATGGCTC
>JASBZN010000143.1 GCA_029983435.1 Urinicoccus sp.
AGATGTTCTCACTAATGGCATGATATTCAAAATGAGTAGTAATCCGACCAGAAGACTTGTCATTAGCTGGGTATTGGATAGGAGTAAAGTCATGAATGTCCATATCTTTTGGACAAATCATGATTCCTCCAGGATGCTGTCCACTGGTTCTTTTAACCCCAACACACCCTCCAACTAAGCGATTGATTTCAGCTCGAGGAGTTTGTTGTTGCCGATCTTCGATAAAGTGTTTTACAAATCCGTAGGCTGTCTTATCTGCTAAGGTACCAATAGTTCCAGCTCGAAAAACGTAACCTTCGCCAAAAAGCTCCTCTACAAATTTGTGCGCCACAGGCTGGTATTCTCCAGCAAAATTTAAATCAATATCTGGTTCTTTATCCCCATAAAACCCTAAAAATACTTCGAAAGGAATGTCATGGCCTTCTTTTTCCATAGGGGTTTGGCAGTGAGGACAAATCTTATCCGGCAAGTCCACCCCGGATCCTCCAGACTTATTATCTGAAAATTCAGTGTACTTGCATTTAGGGCAAACATAGTGGGCTGGCAGAGGATTAACTTCTGTAATTCCACTCATAGTCGCCACAAAAGAGGACCCTACAGACCCCCTAGAACCAACATAGTAATTGTCCGAATTTGATTTTGCCACTAATTCATGAGCAATCATATACATTACAGCATAACCATTAGAAATAATAGAATTTAATTCCTTTTCTAATCTTTTTTCTATTAAATCTGGCAAGGGATCACCATATTTTGCATGGGCATTAGCATAGGTCATCTTTTTTAAATTTTCTTCCGCCCCTTCAATATGTGGCGGATATTTACCTGAAGGAATCGGGTCAAATCTTTCAATCCAAGAATGGATCTTTTTACTATTCTCAACAACAACTTCTTTTGCTTTTTCATCTCCTAAAAAACTGAAATTTTCTAACATCTCTTGTGTCGTTCTAAGATGTAAACTTTCGTGGGGAATTTGTGATGGACGCTTATTTTTATAGGTCCCTGCCATTAAAATTCGACGAAAAATATCATCTTCTGGCTCCAAGTAATGAACATCACCTGTTGCAACTACGGGGATTCCAACTTTTTCTCCAATGTTGATAATCATCTCAATCAGTTGGTGGAGTTCTTCTACCGATTGAACCATTCCTCTTTTGATTAAATTGTGGTATTGGTCTGGAGGCTGAATTTCTAAATAATCATAAAATTTTGCATACTCGCAGAGAGAGTCAAAATCCTCGCCCCTTAAAATAGCCTGAAAAAAATCGCTATTTTGACAAGAACTGCCAATTAAAATCCCCAAACGGTGGGTTAAAAGGTCTGATTTTAAAACTTTTGGTTCCCGATAAAAAGTATCCATATGGGACTTAGAAACCATTAAATACAGGTTTTTTAAGCCCGTTTTATCCTTAGCCAGCAAGGTAATATGATTTGGCCTTTCTTTTTTAAAATCCTGATGACTCTCGCTTCCAATAAAATCCTTTATTTCCTTCTTACCCTCTTTTTTAGCTAAATCTAATAATTTAATAAAGAGTTCTGCCGTTGCCTCTGCATCATTGACCGCCCGATGGGCATTGACTAAAGAAATCCCCATTTTCTTACATAACGTACCTAAGCGATAGTTTTTACTGACGGGAATGTAATTTTTAGCTAATTCTAAGGTATCCATATAAGGATGTTGGAAGGTGTAACCCAACCGTTCAAAAGATTTCCCCATAAAGGACATGTCAAAAGGTGCATTATGAGCCACCATAATACAACCCTTAGTAAAGTTTAAAAAGTCTTGGGCAATTTTATCAAAGGTTGGCTCTTGAGCTACCATTTCGTTGGTAATACCCGTTAATTCAACAACTCTTTGAGGAATTGGCTTCAAGGGATTAATAAGTTGACTATACCGTTCAACAATTTTTCCCCCTTGAACCTTTACAGCTCCAATTTCTGTAATTCGATCGTGAATAGGAGAAAACCCTGTGGTTTCCACATCAAAAACTACAAACTGATCTTGAATCTTATCCAGTTTTTCTGGATAGTGAAGAAGTGGTTTTGTATCATCAACCAGGTTTGCTTCCATTCCATAAATAACATGGACATCGTAATCCTTAGATGCTTGCATAGCTTCTGGAAAAGCTTGAACCACCGCATGGTCTGTAATGGCAATGGCTCCGTGACCCCATTCATGCGCTTGCTTAATAAAATCCTTGGCTGTATTCATTCCATCCATGGAACTCATCTTGGTATGAAGATGAAGTTCCACTCTCTTTTCTTCTGACTCATCTTTTCTTTGAACCTTATCCTGCAATTCTAAATGTTCCAGTTTAATCACTGGTCCATGTTCAAAAGAATCCATTTCTAACTTTCCACCAACTAAAACTGTGGATCCAATCTTAACATTATCAAAAAATTCATCCTTTTTCTTTCCATCAGAAAAAAAGGTCTTTACTGTAAAAGAAGTTCGTTTATCGGTAAAGGAAAATTTAACAATATAATTTTTCTTTCCATTTTTTGAAAATTCAATACAATCCGTTTCAAAAACTTCTCCTTGTAAGTAAAAACCCTTGGTATAAATGTCTATTTCATCAAAAGACATTAAGGGGTATTTTCTCTTTTTACCAAGATGGTAGGATCCTTCTATCGACTGAGCAATTGGTTGCTTTTTCGGTATTGGGCATTGAATTTGTGTTTCTTTCACCATCGTCGATTCAGCTTTTTTTAAATCTTTAAGATAGTTTTTTAAATTTTTTCTTTCTTTTGAAATTTCTAACGTCAGATTTTTTCCATAAAGCCTTGCTACTTTTTCTTTAAGCTCTTTAAAGTTTGCACTTTTACTGTAACTTTCATAGAGAATTTCGTTAGGTAAGAGAACAGCTATGCTTTTTTCGTCCTCTAGGAGCATTTCTTCTTTTAACCAGGCACAAGAAGAAGGTTCATACGCCTTAATGGCGTCTATAATCATTTCTTTTAGATCCTTCTTAGAATCTCTTTCCACCTCGTAGTCTAAGGTTAAATAAGGGAACTTCTCCCCTAAAGCCTTAAGGCATTGGTTTAAAACAGCCTTTTCTGGTTGAGATGTAAAAATAAGCTTTAAGATCTTTTCTTCTTCATAGTAATAAACCTTTTTTAAATGCGTTTCCTCTAAAGCTGGAGAACTTTCATCAATATGCAATTTCTTTAATAATTCTTGAATAGTCATTTTATTCTCGATTCATTTCTTCTATTAAGGCATCCAAAAGTTTCTCTTCATCTATTGTTCGAATAATTTTTCCTTCTTTAAAGATAATTCCCCTTCCA
>JASBZN010000144.1 GCA_029983435.1 Urinicoccus sp.
CTCCTGACCCCCTGCTTGCAAGGCAGGTGCTCTCCCAACTGAGCTACACCCCCAAATTTTCTACAACGTATATATTTAACCACACTCTGACCTTGTCGTCAACACTTTTTCCATCTTTTTTTAGGTTTTTTATCCTCTTTCTTCCTTTGCCCTCGCCCAAGTCTTTTCTTCTTCTTTCCACGTTCTTAAGAAAAATTTGTTTTCCCCTAGACAAGTTATTCCCTCTAGTATATAATAAATGAGATTGAGTGCATCACAATTAACTTGGGGAATTGGCTCAGTTGGGAGAGCGTCTGGCTGGCAGCCAGAAGGTCAGGGGTTCAAGTCCCCTATTCTCCACCATAGATAAAGGCAGGTCATTAATGACCTGCCTTTTTATTTTCTCTTAAAAGCCATAGAAAAAGACGCCTAGGGCGTCTTTTTTTAATTATCAAAATCACTGTGGATATCTTGGTCATAAGGTCTTTCTTCTAGTTTTGGACTTTCTTGGTCTAAGTCTTCCTTCTTTTCTAGATCCTTATTTGCTAGAAGTTGGTCTTGGATGATTTCTCTTTCCACCACTACTTTTTTCCTTTCCAGAAAGATTTCAACATAGGCAAGGTAGATGACAGGGTAAACTAAAAGAGCAATAAGAAGGGTGGAAACCAGACCAGCTCCTGTTAAAATTGCTCCTGTTCCCTCAAGACCACCCTCCATTCCTTTCACCATATTAAAGAGCAGGAAGGTCATTAAAGCAAAAACAATGACAAAGAGAATAAAGCCATATTTAAAAAGTTTCGCAAAGATGGTTCCTCTTTCTCCCTTGGATTCTTCCAAGGTATCTTTAAAAAATTGACTTAGAGAAAAACCTTCTTGACTTCTGGCCTTGTAAAGAAGTAAGGGCCAGAAGAAAAAGACAACTGCAAAGTAAACTCCTGGAACGATAAATAGGTCCAATAGAAGTTGACTAAAGAAGTTAATGATAAAACAAACGGCATAGTTTCTTAAAAAATGATCTTTATAAAAGACAAAAAGATCTTGCGCTTTTAAGTCCTTTTTTTCCATTACTCGTTTATATACGCCTACAAAAAGTCCACCCGTAATCATAAGACCTAGAGGCGCTAAAATCATAGAGAAGTTTAGCATATTGCTTTTAATTTTTGTTCCAAAGTCTTCTTGGCTGGTGTTCGCCATCTCTTCTTGTACTTCTTCTTCAGGTAACGTCTTTATTTCTTCTACTGTAGGAGGTTTTAATTCGGGAGCCACATAATATGTAAGCCGCTCTCCAACAAATGTCAGAGCTCCTGACAAAATACAAGCTAAAAGAATAATCCCAAAACAGCTTTTCCAAATAGAAAAAGCACTTTCTATTTTTCTAGCAGAGTTCGTGTCCATCTTCTTTTCCTTTCTTTCCAAAGCCCAGGGCTTTTAGGTCTACTTGTGCTGAAAAAATTGCAATAAAAATTAAGCTACAGCCAATAATTTTTCGTAAATCGAAAGCTTCTCCTGCAAAAAAATAGGCTGCAAGGGCTCCAAAAATAGATTCTGTCGCCATAATTAAAGCAGTATTTGCAGGTCGGGCATATTTTTGTGCCATGTTTTGAATGGTAAAGGCTAAAGCTGTATTAAATACTGTTAGGTAGATGATACCCCAAAGGGAAGCTCTTGAAACGTTTTGTAAAATGAGGGTTTCTTTAGAAAAAATAGCCACTATTAAGCTCAAAACCCCTGCCGTTAGAAATTGGAAAATGGAAAAAATAATCAGAGAGTTTACCTTGGGAGAATAGTCTGCCACCTTTAGGACTTGGATGGAGAAAACAAAGGCATAAACCAAGGTACAAGCATCGCCAAAACTCAAAATAAAATTTTCGTTTAAGCTCAAAAGACCCACCCCGATAATACAGAGAACCCCTGAGATGAAAATCTTGTTGGCAGGTTTTTTCCCATAAAAAATCCACTCCAGCATGGGAACAATAATAACATACGTTACTAAAACAAAAGATTGCTTTGCCGGAGTGGTATATTTTAAGCCAATCATTTGAACGCCTATTCCCAAAAATAAAAGGAGTCCGATACGGATTCCATAACGAATTGTTTCACGATTACACCGTTTCCATTCTTTAAAAAAGATAAAGCCCATGGCAAGACTTGCTAAAATAAAGCGAAGGGCTAAAATCCAAAAAGTCGGAATGGATTCTTGGGCGTACTTGGCAGCAACAAATGTTCCTCCCCAAATCATGGCCACAAAAATCATGGCCATTTCTGACAACTTTACTTTTTTACTTACTTCCATCCACCGTCTCCTTCTTTTCTCCAACTTCTGTCCAGATTCCTTGCCATTTATTTAATAAGGCTTCCTTGTTAAATTCGTATTTTACAGGGGTCATGGTGGTGTGACCTTCTTCTAAATAATAGCGGTCTGTTCCTTCTTCATACCGTCCACGGTTCCTGCCTACTAATTTTAACTCAAAAGTGGACTCATCAATAGGGATCTTGTCGTACTTGTCATACATAGGTTCTCCTATCCGGCATAAAACAGGAGCTTTAGGTTGCCCCATGGCATAGGGAATGTTGACATTTAGGGTAATGACTTCCTTAACCAAGTCTTCTTTGACTCTTTCAAAAATATCTAAAGCAATGTCTCCCGCTTTTTCAAAATCAGCATCAAACTTCCGAAACATTTGAGCTGAAACGGCCAAGGCTGGAATCTTGTAAAGGTTAGCTTCTGCACAGGCACTAACCGTTCCAGAATAGAGGATATCCATCCCTGCATTGTAGCCCAAATTGCAGCCAGAAATAACCAGGTCTATCTCTTCATGGAGGATCTGACTTAAAGCCACCCGAACACAATCGGCTGGAGTTCCTTGGACTGAGTAGATGGGTGCACTGATTCCTGCTAAGTGTTCCCTTTCAATAACCAAGGGCTTACGTAGAGTAATGGAATGGCTCATGCCTGAATGTTCAACTTTTGGTGCCACGATGGTTATCTTGTGGTTTTTTTCTAGTCTTTTGGCCAAGGCATAAATCCCTGGTGCCTTATATCCGTCGTCATTGGTTAATAAGATGTTCATTCTTTATCCTTTCCTTTCGCTGTAAACAGATCACTGGGCCTGGTTCTCTTGGCAACTTCCAGGGTGAAATGAAGACCTTCATGAAGGTCTTTTTTCCCTAGGCTCTCCCGAATACTTCGAGTAGCTAAAAGAGGGTCGTTGTTATCAGTCGATAAGTGGTCCAATATAACATGTTCTTTTTTCTTTTCTAAGAGTT
>JASBZN010000145.1 GCA_029983435.1 Urinicoccus sp.
ACAATTTATTAAAATATCCAGGTCTGAAATTGTCAATCTGGACTATGTTAAGGGCCTGGACTTGTCCTTCTAAGTAAACTAAGTGATGGTCCCATCGCCTGGTTATTCTATAAATAAAAGCTGGAGCCCGCCTAGACCCCAGCTTTTATCATAGTTCTTCACTTTTTTTATGGTGGACAATACTTACTAGTTTGTCGCCTTCCTGTATCTTTCGAACTCTCTTTTCAAAGTCCATTCGAGACAGCCAGATGGTATGTTGGCAGCCCATGCACCTTAGTTTAATGTCCACGCCTGTTCTTAAAATTTCCCAGAGGTTTTCCCCACATGGATGCCCTTTTTTTAAAGTAACTTTATCCCCCACTTCATAATTTAACATCGACAGCCCTCCTTTAAATTTTATTTATTCACTAAATGATAAACCCATAAACTTTGGTCTTGGTAAGATACTACTACATCTCCCACAACTCTTGTTCCATCCATTTCTTTTCCTAGAGGTTGGTAGAAAGTTCCTTTTGTCATTAAGTTTCCCGCTACTTCTCCTTCGGAGGTAGCATAGAGACTGCCTTGGTTGTCGAAAAAGTCCTTGGCATTCATAGCCAAAACCCCCTTGTCCTTCTTTTCCAATTTAGAATTATAGCGAGTAATAATCCCACTATGGAGAATATAGATATCCTTGTCGCGAAAGACAACACCAGATGGTAGGGAAATATCTTGGGATTCCACTTCTTCTTTATCTATTTTTATCAAGCGTTTTTCTGTCATAAGGTAGATATTCTTTTTCCCCTTATAGATGCCCATACTGACTTCTGAAGGAAAGTCAAACTTGGTCATTTCTTTGTCTTTACGATAGACTCTCGTCTTGTAGCCCGAAGCAGATGTTGTCAATTCACTTACAGCAAAATCATCTTCCCCATGAACAGCAAAGTGAAGAATGTGGTTGTCGGTTTTAAAAATTTCTTCCACACTCTTGCCCTTAACCAAGTAAAGAACCTCATAGGTATTGGACTTACAATGAATACAGCTTTGTCCGCCTTCTTCCTGAACTTGAAAAAAATCTTCTTTCAAGGCGATGACATTTTCGCTCTTTCCTGTCTTATCTAAAATTTCCAAGGTGTTGTCCCCTGACCGGTAAAGATAGATATGGTCTTTTCCAATTTCTACCTTTAGGTTTTCTCGGCTCCTATCTAGTTTTTTCTTTAATTGTCCCTTCTTATCGTAAAAATACAAGTAGTCTCCATCCCAAACTACAATGGTTTGATCCATCACCCCTAGGTCTTGGATTTCTCCATTTATGTCTTTTTTCCAGAGTAATTTTGTGGTTTTTTCTCTAGGCTTTGCCCCTAAGATTAGGATCAAAATTCCTCCTAAGATAAGAAGGCCCACTAGTAATTTCATCCATCGTTTCAAGATTTAGCCTCCAAGCTTGCAATATCTTCTTTAAGAGCTTTCAAGCTCTTTTCTATCTCATCCATTTTCAAGCTGCCAAAACCTAAAACCAGGGTTGCCTTTTCTCCCAGGGCTCTTGGAGCCCTAAATTCATTGAGGCCTCGCAGCTCGTAGCCTTTTTCTTTCAATTTTTTTACTAGTTCTTCTTCCTTCAGGGGACTATCTAGATGGAGCAAGAGATGAAGACCTGCTTCTTCTCCTTGCACCTGGCCTTGGGGGAAGAATTTCTCTAAGCTTTCCACAAAGATTTCCCTTTTTTTTCGATAATGGTTTCGCATACGGTTTAAGTGTTTTTCAAAAGATCCCGTTTTAATAAAAAGCTCCAAGGCTTGCTGGCTAGAAGCTGACACTGGACATTGAAACACTGTCAGTTTATTTTGGTAAATTTCCAAAAGCCCTTTCGGCAAAACCAAGTAGGATATCCGTAAAGCTGGCGAAATAGACTTAGAAAAAGATCCCATATAAATGACCCGGTCTCCTGCATCCATACTCTTTAAAGAAGGAATGGGGCGGCCACTATAGCGAAACTCCGAATCATAGTCATCTTCTAAAATATACCGTCCTTCTTTCTCTTGAGCCCAAGACAAGAGGTCCATCCTTCGTGTTAAGGGCATAATGCACCCAGTGGGAAACTGATGAGATGGTGTCACACAGGCAATAGTTGCAGGACTTTTCTTTAAGTCTTCTGTCTTCATCCCTGCTTCATCTAAAGAAATAGGAAGAAAATCCCTTCCCCCTACTTCAAAAATATGGCACAGACGTTCATAGCCTGGATTTTCCACAGCAAAGACCGTATCTCTTGGTACCAGTTGATTGATTAGAAAAAGCAAAAATTCTGTTCCTGCACTGACAATAATTTGATGGGGACTTACATCCACCCCCCGAGAACTATAGATATATTTGGCTATTTCCACCCGCAGACCCAAATGTCCCTTGGGATTAGGATCATTTAAAAGGCGATTGTTCTTATCCACTGCATCCCGGTAGCACTTCCGCCAAACCGTATAGGGAAAGAGGTCCTCATCTACCGTATTAAAGGAAAAATCGATACGGTTATTCTTTTCCTCCTGGATAAAATGATCCAACTTCTCCATGGGCTTTTCCATATATTGGAAATTAAAATCTTCAACAAAGTAACCCTTTCTCTCATAGCTTCGCAAATATCCCTCATCTACCAGTTGCTCGTAAGCATCTGTTACAGTGTTAGTGGAAATTGTAAGAAAATTTGCCAGGGCTCTTTTTGAAGGCAGTTGTTGGTCTTTTTTTAAATGTCCTTTATGAATTTCCTCTTTTATATAAGTATAAAGTTGCTCATATAAGGGAGTTTTTAGTTTTGGATTTAGGTTTGGAAATAGCATTTTTACACATCCTTCCCCCCCCATTATACTAAATTTTTTAGGAAAAATCATTAACCTTTTCTCTTTGTGGTATAATACAAAGGACTTATATTATTATATTAAAGGAGGTCTTTATGACAGAAAACAAGAAAAAAAGTCAATACCAAGCAACGAATACTAAGCGTTGGGTTGCTTTAGCTATCGCTATTTTACTCTTAATCCTTAGCGGAATTTCCTCAGGAATTACAGCTTCCCTTTTTAAATCTAAAGAAGAAAATATGGAAGATGCGTTTGCTAGTTTCTTCCAATCCAATAAACCCATGACAGAATCCATTCTTCAAGGAAGCGACAAAAAAAATCGGGTTCTCCTAGTTCCCATTGAAGGAGTGATTTCTTCTAACCAAACTCCCAACCCCTTCTTGCAAG
>JASBZN010000146.1 GCA_029983435.1 Urinicoccus sp.
ACCAGCGACACGTGGATTTTCAGTCCACTGCTCTACCGACTGAGCTATCTGGGCTAGTGTTTCCCACTCGTTACTTTTACTATCTTAACGGATTGTAAACAAAAAGTCAAGGCGATTTTTAAAACTTCCTTTTCTTTTGAAAGAGGAATAAAAAGCCCCTAAAGACTTCTTATTCCTCTTTTAAATTTTTAGACCGGGCAATAAGGTCCGTTAAATCCTCTGAATCAAATTGATAATTGGTGTTACAAAAGTAGCAGTTAACCTCTGCTTCTCCATTTTCCTTTTTCATAGCTTCCAGCTCCTCTGTCCCCAAAGATAAGAGAGAATCTTCTACCTTTTCTCTAGAACAATCACAAGCATAGGAAACGGGTCGTTCTTCCAAAATTTCTGGGTCTTGGCCTTCTAAAAGGTCCCGAATTAAATCCTCAGGACTCTTACCTTCTTTAAAGTAATCCGTTACGGACCCAATGGCCCTGACCGTTTTTTCTACCTGGTCTACTTCTTCATCACTAACCCCTGGCATCATTTGAACAATAAATCCGCCAGCCGTCTTAACACTTTGGTCTCTTTCTACCAAAACACCCAAGGCGACAGCTGAGGGAACTTGGTCCGATTGCACAAAGTAGTTGGCAAAGTCATCCGCAATTTCCCCACTTAAAAGAGAAACCTTCCCTACATAGGGTTCTTTTAGACCCAAATCCATAACAATGGTTAAAACCCCTTCATTGCCTACAATTCCTGATACATCCAACTTGCCATTGTCCTTTAAAGGATGGTCTGCTTGGGGATTTTGTACATAACCTTTAATATGACCGTCATTTTTCCCTGTTACTAAAATTTTCCCCAAGGGACCATTCCCGTCAATATGGATGGTTAAGGCATCTCGTTCATTTTTCATCCCAGCCGCAATCATCACTCCAGCCATGAGGGTCCGCCCCAACGCAGCCGTAGCTGTGGGCGTGGTCTTATGAATTTTTCTGGCCTCATCCACTAGGTCTGGGCTATAAATCGCTGTCACCTTAATGGTCTTATTTCCATTGATTCCTCGAACTAATTTATTTTCCATTCTCTCTCCTTTTTGCCTTTACAACTAGTCTTTCCGTCTTGTCAGAAGCGTCTCTTTGGCTGTATCCATCGTAATAACTTACCTCTTCAAAACCACTTTCTTCTAGAGCCTTACCAATTTCTTCCCTGTCATAAGCCCGTTGTTGGTGCACCTCATCATACCGTCGATAAGTGTCTTCTTCTGAGCTTACACTTTGAAAAATCGTCAAATTATAGTCGTTTATTCGGCTTTTTTCGTCATAAAAATTTTGCCAAAGAGCCAGAGCTTCTGCACTCTCTTGGGCAAAAATATTGTCTGCCATCTTTCCATACTTATAGGGCGTGTTGACGTCAAAGTAAAACCAAGCCCCTGGCTTTAAATGGTCGTGAACTCGCCGAAAGCAGGCCTGCAAATCTTCTCTATCCAAAAGATAATTTAAGCTATCACAGAAACAAACTACCGTATCATATTTTTCCACCAAGGAAAAATCCCGAAGGTCCTGGTGGAGAAATTGAATTCTTGGATTATAGGCAATTTTCATCTGGGCATAGTCCAACATCTCTAAAGAACCATCAAAAGCCGTTACAGGCCCCCTTTGGCTTAGTTTTTCCGTAAGGGTTCCCGTCCCGCAAGCCATTTCCAAAATATCCCCATAAAAGTCTACTTGCCCATCCAACCAGTCCATGCAAAGATCATAGTCGTAGTCTGTCATCAGCTGGTCATAAACCTTGGCCAAATACTCATAGGCCATTACTTCTTTTCCCCTTCAATTAAAGCAACAATTTCTGTCAATGCCTTGCCAATGGGTTCGTGTAAAACCACGTCGGCCTGTCTATCATAGGGCGTGGGTTCTTTATTGATAATAATTAAATGTTTGGCCATGGAAGGAAGGTAACTCACTGGCGCTACCTGCAAGGAACTTCCAGCGACTAAAAGAAGATCGCAAGAAGTCATACAAGTATAGGCATCTTGAAATGCCTGGGGCATCATATCTCCAAACATAACCACATCTGGTCTTAAAACTCCTTGGCAATGAGAACACCGAGGAGGAATTTCTCCCTCCTTCACAACGCGATCCACATACTCTTGAAAAGAAATACTCTTGCCACAGGAAAGGCAATGAGCCGTCCGAGTATGACCATGGACTTCAAAGACATTTTTGGACCCAGCAAGGGTGTGGAGGTTGTCAATATTTTGGGTGACAATCCCCTTTAAATAGCCCATTTCCTCTAGCTTAGCCAGAGCCTTGTGCCCTTTATTGGGCTCCTTGTTAAAGAGGTCTGTCAAAATCCGAAAGCCTTCGTGATAAAAACGGTCTGGATCATTTAACAAAACCTCCCTAGAAAGAGCTTCTGCTGAATTCATATCCTTATAATAACCCGTATCGGACCGGAAATCTGGAATCCCAGATTCCGTCGACATTCCCGCCCCTGTTAAGGCGTACATATTTTTTGCTCGAACAATCAAGTCCGCTGCTTCTTGATAAGACATGATTCCCTCCTAAAAAACTTTCATCAGGTAAAAAACAAAAATAAAGATTAAAGGCAAAGATCCATACACTAAAAGGCTTCTATCCTTTGCCACTTTTGGCTTTTCTCCCAGGTCCATTTTCCCCAACCAAAACTTTAAAATAAAAATCGACACAAGACTCACTAAGACCAATAAAATAATCAGGGTTTTTTCAAAAGACCCCACTAGTTTCACTAGCTTTAAGCCTTGGAGCCACTCAATATTTCCAGCTGATAGACTTCGGCGAAAAAGAATCCCCGCCACATTGGCTACAAAGTGGCCAATCATTGCATAGAGCACTCGCCCCGTCCGAAGAACCAAAAGTCCTAAGCCCAAGCCCAACAAAAAAGGTACCACAAAATTTTGAATATGAAAATGGAAAAGAGCAAACAAAAGACTCGTCATCCAAAGACTGTATCGTTCACCAAATTGTCGGTAGTAGAAAAAAAGACCCCCTCGGAAAAAAGCCTCTTCACAAATCGCAGGCAAGAGTCCGTAAAAAAAGTAAACCCAAGGTCCCATGGCAGTTCCCACAAAACCTCCACTCGCATCTTCTAAATCCTTAAACTTAGATAAAAAACTTAAAAACAAGCCATTACATAAG
>JASBZN010000147.1 GCA_029983435.1 Urinicoccus sp.
TAAGACTCCATCTAAAAGACGACTAATCCCATCAATAAGAACTAAACTAGCCATTTCTCCACCACTTAAGACATAGTCTCCAATGGAAATTTCTTCATCTACCAACTCATCAATAACTCGCTGGTCAATTCCCTCATAATGGCCATTTAATAAGACAATATTCCCTTCTTCCTTCATAGAAAAGAGCTTTTCTTGTCGTAAAACTGGCCCCTGAGGAGACAGGTAATAAACCTTTCCTCTGTCGGGAATACTTTCAATGGCATCAAACAAAGGTTGCGGTGCCATAACCATCCCTGGTCCGCCTCCAAATGAATAATCATCAACCTTTTTATGCTTATTGGCAGCAAAATCTCTTATTTGGATGATATCCAAATCAAGAGCCTTGTTTTGGATTGCACGACCAATCATACTGTAATCATCCAACCAGCTAAAAGCTTCTGGAAATAAGGTTAATACAGAAATTCTCATTCTTCCATCCCCTCAATTAAGTGAACTTTCAAAAGAGTTTTTTCCTTATTAACTTCTAGAATAAAAGCCTTTACGGCTGGTATCTGCCAAGTTTTTTCTCCATTAGAAACGATAAAAACGTCATTGGCTAAGCCTTTTACAACTTCTTTTAACTGACCAATTTTTTCTGCATTTTCGTCAATCACTTGATAACCAATAATATCCTCAATAAAGTATTCGTCTTCTTTCAACTGACGACGATCTTCTTTTTCGATGGCTACCATGGCATCTTTTAAATTTTCTCCTTCTGTCATGGAATCAATTCCTTTGAACTTGACATAGACCATGTTTTTTTGTGTCCGTACTGTTTCTATGGAATAGGGTCTATGATTTTTTCCAATATAGAGGATTTTCCCTGGACAAAACTGGTTTAAGTGTTCTGTATAGGGATAAATTTTTACGACGCCCTTAATGCCGTGGGTGTTGACAATCTTTCCTAGGATTGTGAAATCACTCATTTTCAACAATCTCTAAATAAATGTTGGTGTTTTCTTTAGTACTAACTGCTTTTAACACAGTCCGCATGGCATTAGCAATCTTCCCGCCACGGCCAATAATCCGTCCCATGTCATTAGCATCAACATACAAGGTAAGTTCAATTCCCTTTGAAGTTTCTTCTTTTTTCACTTGAACCTTATCAGGGAACTCGACGATGGATTTAGCAATATATTCAATTAACTCTACCATGTCTGCCTCCCTTAAGCTTCTTCAGCTTTTTCAACTTCTTCTTTTTCTTCTTTTACTTCTTCTGCTTGATGACTGTATACATTGTTTGTTTTAAACAGACGATCAACAGTTGCTGTTGGTTTTGCACCATTTAGAATCCATTTTTGTACTTTTTCCGCATCAACTTTTACTGTTTTATCTTCTGTTAAAGGGTTGTAATAACCTAGTTCTTCAATAAAACGACCATCTCTAGGAGCTCTAGAATCAGCTACAATAATACGGTAAAAAGGATTTTTCTTTGAACCCATTCTTCTAAGTCTAATTTTAACTGCCATACTTTCACCTCCACTACAAAAACTATAAAATCTATGTGAATAAATTTTAAGTAAGTTTAAAAGGGAAAAGGTAACTTCATTTTTCCGAATTTTCTTTTACCCTTTCCAAGATTTCCAAATTGTTTCATTAACTTACGTAAATCTTTAAACTGTTTAATCAGCCTATTTACTTCAACTATCTGGGTACCAGAACCTTGAGCGATTCTTTTTCGTCGAGAGGGATCAATAATATCAGGATTATTTCGCTCTTTAGGAGTCATGGATTGAATGATAGCTTCCATTTGCCGCATAGCTTTTTCGCTTCCACTTTCATCAAAATCCTTTAGGGCTTGTTTATTAACACCTGGTATCATGCCCATTAGCTCTCCAATGGGGCCCATTTTTTTCATTTGGTTTAATTGATCTAAAAAGTCGTCAAAAGTAAATCGTTGCGACCGAATTTTTTCTTCCAGCTCTCTGGCTTTTTTCTCATCTACAGAACTCTGTGCACGTTCAATTAAACTTAAAACATCCCCCATGCCTAAAATTCTAGATGCCATTCGGTCAGGATGGAAAACTTCTAACTGATCCATTTTTTCACCCATGGTAATAAATTTAATGGGCTTACCTGTTACAGACCGAATAGATAAAGCAGCACCACCACGAGCATCCCCATCTAGCTTAGTTAGGATTACTCCTGTAATATCCAATTCCGAATCAAAATGCTCCGCTACATTCACAGCATCTTGCCCCGTCATGGAATCTAAAACTAAGAGGGTATCGTTGGGCTGAGTGCTTTCTTTAATCGCTTTTAATTCCGCCATAAGATCTTCATCAATGTGTAGACGTCCAGCCGTATCAATAATCACTACATTGTTGCCATGTTTTTTTGCATGTTCCAAGGCAGCCTTGGAAATATCTACCGGTGAAATTTTATCCCCCATTTGGAAAAAGGGAACTTCCACTTGATTTGCAACAACCTCTAACTGCTTAATAGCAGCAGGTCTATAGACGTCACAAGCAACCACAAGCGGTCTTTTGCCTTCTTTTTTTAACTTCTTAGCCAACTTCCCAACAGTTGTTGTCTTTCCTGCTCCTTGCAAACCACACATAAGGATTACGGTAGGACCTTGGTTTGCGTAATTGAGTTTAACTTCTGAGGTTCCCATTAAATTCGTTAATTCTTCATTAACAATTTTAATAACTTGTTGACCTGGCGTTAAACTTTCCATTACTTCGCTACCAATAGAACGTGCCTTAACAGTCTTAACAAAATTTTTAACCACTTTAAAGTTTACATCGGCTTCTAAAAGAGCAAGTTTTACTTCCCGCATTGCTGCATCGACATCTTTTTCAGATACTTTTCCCTTGCCTCTTAGTTTACCTAAGGTGTTCTGTAGTTTATCTGATAAATTTTCAAAGACCATTGGACACCTCCTCTAAAAGTTTTTTTGTTTGCTCTAAATAGGCAGAATCTTTTTCTTCTTCATATTTTTCAAGCAAGTCTAGGCTTTTTTGAATTTTATCTTCTTGCCTTTGACGTTTTTCCAAAAGTCCCAGTGCTTTTTCGTAAGTATGGAGCTTTTCTTCTCCCCTTCTTACTTGGTCACTGACTGCCTGCTTGGAAATAGAGTGCTGATCTGCTATTTCATTGAGAGATAAATCGT
>JASBZN010000148.1 GCA_029983435.1 Urinicoccus sp.
TTCGATGTCGATAATGGACCGCCCAGATGCTTTGGCTGTTTCTACGGAAGACATCTTGAGGCTTTCGGCATTTTTCTTTAAGAGTTCGTTGGTAAGGTCGGTAACTTCTTTTTGGGCCTTGGCTGCTCGTCCTGTATGAAGGGCTCCCAGGGCCAGGACCATTTGGCTCTTCCAAAGGGGGATGGTGTTGACTAGGGTGGACTGGAGTTTTTCTACCATGACGGTGTCGCCAGACTGGATAAGGCGGATTTGGGGGGCCATTTGCAGGCTCACCATCCGGGTTAGGTCTAGGTCGTGAAGTTTCTTTTCAAAGCGGTCAATGCTAGACCGGAAGTCTTGAGCTTTTTGGGCATCTATGGGAAGGCCTGTTTGGCTTGCCTTGGCTTCTAGGCTAGGAAGTTCTTCCTTTTTTGCCTTTTCTAGCCGCCTTTTCCCTGCTTCAATATACATGGTGAGTTCTTTGTAGTAAGACACGTTTAGGTCGTACATTTGGTCTAGGTTGGCTATGTCTTTTAAGAGTTGCACTTGGTGGCCTTGGAGGTTTTTTGATATGGCATCCACGTTGGTTTCTGCCTTTTGGTATTTAACTCTTAGGTTTTGAGCCTTGTTTTTGGTCTTTTGAAACATGCCCAACAGGCCCTTTTGGTCTTCTTGGTCAAAATTTTTTAATTCTGTTACCACAGAGGAAATCAAATCGCCTACTTCGCCCAGGTCTTTGGTTCGGACGGAGTTTAAGGTTTTTTCTGAAAATTGTGCAATTTGCCCTTGGGCTCCAGCTCCGTATTCCAGGATGGTGGCGGTATCGGTTAAGTCGATTTTTTTCGAAAATTCTTGGACTTGTTTTTCCTCTTGGGGGGTCAGTTGGACTTGGCTGATCTTATCTTCTTCCTTCGACTTGGGACCCTCTGGATCAAAGACGGGTGCCTGGGGGCTTTGGTCTAAGGTGAGTTTTATTTCTCTTTCATTCATGGTTTTCCTCCAATTCAAAATCACGTTTTAACAATCCCTCTTGTTTCATGAGGCTTTTCAGAACACTCACTTCACTTAAGCTATCCCGGGCCAGGTCTCCTCCCAGCTGGTCTAGAAGGTCCTTAAAGGCTTGGTTAATCTCCTGGAAGGCTTCTTCTAATTGCCTTAGGGCTTGAAGGGCTTGGGAAGACTTGTCGTTTTCCTGGAGCAAGATATATCGATTCACCAACTCTGCCAAAGTCGGCAAATAGTAGGTGTTGAACTTGCCCAAGGCTTTTTTATTTTCTGGGTACTGGTCTACATGTTGGTAGATATTCTCAATGGTCGTTATAACAGGAAGAAGTTGATTTTTCCCTTCCTGTCTTAAGTTGGGATAGAGCGTTTTGATTTTAGCCAGGGTTTCCCTACCCTGCATTTCTTCTTGGGAGGAAGCTGCTTCCAACTCTTCTGCTTGAACCTTATCCAGACTAGCGGCTTGCTTTTTGTAGAGAAGGTAGGTGGGGTAGTCTAGGATAAAGAGTTGGCCGCCTTCTACCAATTGTCCCTCTTTAAAGGTATTGTCTTGAATAAAGCTTTGGATGTCTCTTTGGGCCAAGGCTAAGGGGACTCCAGCAATATGAGCCATTTCGTCTATTCTGCTGACGGTTCCTTTTCCCAGGGTTCGGATATATTTTTCCAGACGAATCGCGACCTTTTTATAATAGGAGGACCGCCAAAGGAGGCCTGCTCCCACCAGGGTCACTAAAAGGCTAAAGATCAAGGGCAAAAAGGACCGGGGAAGTCCTTGCAAGACCTCTGTTAAAAAGGTGAGGTCAAGAATTCCACCTAGGATGGTGGTCCCTAGTCCCAGGCCGAAAAAGAGGCCCCGTCTCTTGACGACCCTTGGACTTACCTCCACAAGCTTTGGGTCTTTTGCCGGAATGGGCTTGGGTTTTTCCTTCCAGCCCTGGATAAAACTGCCTAGGCCACTGGCAGCTTTTCCTCCTAAATCCGTTAAAATATCATTAAATGTTTGGCCAAGTGATTTATCTTCTCTCATTTTTCCCCCCTTATTTAATTTTATGCTATCACAAAAAATCAGGCTCTTCAATGCTTTCATTTCTAGAAAACGACAAATCTTCTTAAGATATTTCTAAGGCTTTGTTAAGATTTTCTGTCTTCATTTTTCTTACACATTTTTGTGCTATACTCAAGGCATACATAGGAGAAAGGAGATTAAAAAATGAAAAATAAATTTGGATTTTTGGCCTTAACGTTGGCTCTTGTGGTGGTTCTTCTACCCTTTTCTGCCTTGGCCAAAGAGGGAGACGTTTTAGTGACTTTGGGAGAAGATTTAACGCCCCAGGAAAAAGAAGCAATTTTAAAGGACCTGGATGCACCAGAAGATGCTGAGTATGTCTATGTTAGCAACAAGGAAGAATACGACTACCTAGGAGATGTCCTTCCTGCTAAAAACATCGGGTCTAAGGCGATTTCTTCTGCCATTGTTCACTATACGGAGGAAGGGTCTGGCATTCATGTAAAACTAAGCCCTGTGGTAAAGGTGATTAAAGAAGACGCCTACCGCAATGCCTTAATTACTGCCGGTGTTAAGGATGCAGATATTTACGTTACTGCTCCTGGCAATGTTTCTGGATCTGCTGCCCTTACGGGTCTTTTAAAAACCTATGAAAAGAAAACGGGACAAAAGTTACCAGAAGAAGTAAAAAAAGTTGCCAATAAGGAAATGGTTGTGACTTCTGAATTGACCGAAGAAGTTGGCGAAGACAAGGCCAACGACTTTATGAACAGTGTCAAGGTGCAAATGGCAGAAAAAATGCCAAAAAATGAAGACGAAGTTCGGGGAATCATCCAAAACATCGAAAACCAATACAATATCAACCTGTCTGAAGGGCAAAAAACCCAAGTGGTGAACCTCTTTAATGACATGAAAAATACCAACATTGACTGGGACAATGTTAAAGAACAAGCCGGCAAGTATTCTCAAAAAGCCAAAGACTACATCAACAGCGAAGAAGGCCAAAAGAACTTGAAAAAGGCCAAGGGTCTTATTCAACGCTTTATTGATTGGATCTTTTCCCTTTTTGAAAAATCATCCGACCAGTGAGTTGACTTGACGATTCTTTGCTTTTTGTTGTACAATTTAAGTAGTGAATGATT
>JASBZN010000149.1 GCA_029983435.1 Urinicoccus sp.
CCTAAGGCAGAAGCTCGCAAACAAGCTG
Organism: Urinicoccus sp.; assembly: GCA_029983435.1. Taxonomy (GTDB): domain Bacteria; phylum Bacillota; class Clostridia; order Tissierellales; family Peptoniphilaceae; genus Urinicoccus. The sequence continues at coordinate 29 of JASBZN010000149.1, forward strand.
GTTGCCACTTTCGGCAATTTGGTTTAGAGGGAACAGAAGACCTCTATCCTTCAGAAATTTCTGGTGGTATGGCTCAACGTGCGGCCCTTTTAAGGACCTATCTTTTCTCCTCTAAAATTGCCCTCTTAGATGAGCCCTTTTCCAAGCTAGATGCCCTGACCAAAAACAAAATGCACCAGTGGTTTTTACAAATTATGGAAGACATTCACTTGTCTAGCTTATTTATTAGCCACGATATTGACGAGGCCATTAAACTGAGTCAGCGCATCTATATCCTATCGAAAACCACTAAGACCATTTCTCATGAAATAAAGGTGGATCCTTCTTTAGACTTAAATACAAAAGAAGGGCAAATTTATCAACTGGATTTAAAAAGAGAAATTACAGGCTATTTAGAATAAAAAGAGGAATTTTTTGGATACAAAATCCAAAAAATTCCTCTTTTATTTCTAATGGTAAAAGTTTCCTGAAATGGACACCTCACCAGCATTTAAATGAATGATTTTTCCTTGAACATCCACTAGGAGATGTCCCTTTTCGTCAATGTCTTTGGCCCTGCCAGATACTTCCTTGCCTTCATAGACAAAAGAAACCTCCTTACCTAAAATCATCGACGCTTCCCTATAGACTTGAAGGACCTCTTGACGATTTTCTCCTTTTAAACTGTAGAGCTGGTTCAATATCTCCGCCGCCAAGTCGTTTCGTAAGATATTTGTATTTAAGGAAGTGGCTACGTCCCGCACTTCTTTAGAAAACTGCTTTGCTTCCGTCTTTAGATTGATACCAATTCCTGTATAAATTGCAGAAATCTCCTGATTTTCTAGGTTAAATTCTCCTTCTGTTAAAATCCCACAAAACTTTTTCTTTCCTAAAAGTAAATCATTGACCCACTTGATCTTTGGGTCTAAGTTGGTGGTCTTTTTCACTGCCCTTAAAACAGCTAAGGAGGCCTTAATAGTAATTAGGTCCTGGTCCACCAAGGGGCCCTCTCCCTCTCGATCACAAAGAACCGTAAGTTAGAGACCCGTATGTTTTGGCTATTCAATAATTTTTCCTCGCCGCCCCCGTCCCTGGGTTTGCTCTTCTGAAAGAATGCTATCAAAGGAATGGACTTCTCCTTTTTGAAGCTTTCTTTTCATCTCCATGTTGGTGGAATCAATGGTCTGATAAATAAAAATTTCTTTATCCTTAAGTTCTGAGCAAAGATTTTTTTGAATCCCTCCCTTGGAAAGACGATCAAAATCCCCCTGGAGTCTGTAGCCCTTTTTAGGTTTCGCTTCAATTAAATAGCCCTGACTCCTTAAGTTTTCAATTTCTTTCCAAACTGCTGCCCGGGACACTCCCAGCTTGTTGGCTAAGTCCTGACCTGAGATATATTGATCCCTATGAAACTCTAAAAAATCTAAGACCTCTCTATTCATCTCTTTTGTCTCTTCTTTCTTCAACCTCTTCTACCATAATTCTTGGCAAATTCCAATTTCTTGAATAGGAAAACAAGCGAACAAAAATAACTCCTACAAAGCCTAAAATCATAGCAAAAGAAGGCCCTAGAGATTGGTAGGTTAAGAGGTAAAGAAGCCCTCCGAGAAAAGAAGCTACAGCATAAATTTGCCGGATAAAGACAAAGGGGATAATCCCAGCCAAGAGGTCTCGAATAATCCCCCCGCCAATTCCTGTGACCATCCCGCAAAATAAAATTAAAAATCGGTGGTCCATATATCCAGTAGCTGCCGCTGTATTCATCCCAACAATAGTAAAAGCCCCTAGGCCAACAGCATCAAAGATTACTAAATATTTTTCAAAAGTAATTAAGAAGCGACCATTTAGATGGTCTCCTCTTCGGTAAAAAATCCAAAAAACAAAAACCGATACCAGAAAGGAAATTAAGGTCAATCTGGAATCTGTAAAGGCCATTGGTGGGGTAATTCCCAGGGCGATATCCCGAATCATCCCTCCACCAACAGCCGTAACAACGCCTAAAACAATGGTTCCAAAAATATCCATACTCCGGCGAATCCCTAAGAGGGCCCCAGAAATAGCAAAAGATACAGAACCAACCAACTCCAAAATAAACTGAATTGTTTCGTAATGCAAAATCTCACCTCATTTTCTTTTAGTATACCATGAATGCTTATCTAGAAAGTAAACTTTTAGGATATTTTTAAGAAAAATCTTAAAAGCCTATCCCCTCCTATAGAGAAGACGACTGGACTTTTTTCTGCCCACCACTTTTCTTTTTTCTCAAAAATCTCCCTTTACCTATTTAAAAAATATTTTTTCCATTTTTCTCTAGGTCTTAATTTCTTTATTTATTCCATCTCTAAATTGACAAATACAAATATTCATAGTATTATTATTTTGAAATGACAAAAGAAAGGAGTCCTGTAATGAGAAAAACTGTTACCTCTCGAAAGGAAATTCTAAAGAATTGTCAAAACATTGTTGCTAACAAAGACTTAACTGCCCTTGATATTCGAACAGTGGCTGACGCTTGTCACGTATCTGTTGGATCAATATATAACCACTTTTCATCAAAAGATGACCTTGTTTACGAAGTTTTAAACCAAGCTTGGGGAAAAATTTTTGACTTGGAAGATTCAAAAGAAACAAAGGATAAAAGCTTGAATCATTACTTACAATGGCTTTTCTCTTCCTTAGCTAAGAAAAAGGAAGAACATCCTAATTTTTTCAACTACTATTCCCTGGGTACAGCCTTTAAAAACCCAGAAAAGGGAGCTCAGTTATTTGAAAATCATCTAAAACCTTTAAAAGAAGGTCTTAAGGAAGTTTGGAAAAATGATTCTTCTATTCCTTCTAATCCAGAGAAAGAAGAACAAAAGATTGACTTTATTTTTACCTGCCTTTTAAGCGTCTTACTTTCTAATTCTATGGAGGAAAAAGACTTTATTCAAATGGTGAAAAGTTATTTGAACATAGAAAGTAAATAGTTTTAAAAAAAGTGTCAAGCTTGTTCTTGACACTTTTCTTTGTTTTCTGTATAATTAGATATTGTAATCCAATGGAGAGATGGTTGAGTTGGTTTAAGGCGCTCGCCTGGAAAG
>JASBZN010000150.1 GCA_029983435.1 Urinicoccus sp.
TTCCGTACTAAAAGGAGTGGTGATATGAAAATAACCTCTGTCGTTGGGATTAACTTTGGAGACGAAGGAAAGGGCCGGATGGTAGATTACTTTGCCAGTCAATACGACTATGTCGTTCGTTACCAAGGTGGGGATAATGCCGGACATACTGTAAAAAATGCCTATGGAGAATTTGCACTGCACTTGATTCCATCAGGTATTTTTCATGAAAAGACAATCAATATTTTAGGACCAGGGATGGTCATTAACCTAGAGAGCCTGAAAAAGGAAATGGATCATCTAAGAGAAGGTGGCATTCATGTAGGCCCTGATAACCTAAAGATTTCTCACCGAGCAACCCTTCTCTTGCCGTATCATGTGCAACAAGATCAAGAAGAAGAAAAGCGTCTGGCTGACAAAAAGTACGGGTCCACCAAGCGGGGCATTGCACCAGCTTATGGGGATAAGTATATGAAAAAGACCATCCAATTGGGAGAACTTTACCAAATGGACCAGTGCAAGGAACATTTTGATGAACTGGTTAAGTATAAAAAGGAAGTTTTCCGTTACCAATATGACTTTGCTGAAATGTGGGACCGTCTAGTATAATTAAGAGAAGAATTACTTCCCTATATTGTCGATGTTTATGATCTTTTTGAAGAGGCTGTAGGGAAAAAGTCTATCTTGTTAGAAGCTCAATTAGGAGCGATGCGAGATGTGGATTATGGCATCTACCCCTATACGTCTTCTAGTAGTCCCTTGGCTGCCTATGCTCCCTTGGGGTGTGGATATCCAAAATTAAAAATTGACTCCGTTGTGGGTATTGTGAAAGCCTACGGAACCTGTGTTGGTGAAGGACCCTTTATTGGTGAATTAAAGGCAGAGGAAGGGGATAAACTTAGAGAACTGGGCAGAGAGTACGGAGCGGCAACAGGGAGACCTCGCCGTATCAGTTACTTCGACTGTGTGTCCTCTCGCTACGGTGTAAAAATCCAAGGAGCTACCGATTTAGCCCTAACAAAGCTAGACGTTTTAAGTAGCTATGATGAAATTCCTGTAATTGTAGCCTATAAAAAGGGAGACTTTGTCACCAGGGAATTTCCCTTTACTCCCATGCTAGATGGCTTTGAACCAGTTTATAAAACCTTTAAAGGCTGGAAACAAGACTTGACGGGAATTCGCAACTATGAAGACTTACCTAAAGAAGCTAAGGCCTATATTAAGGCTATAGAAGAAGAGTTAAACACCCCCATTAAATATATTTCAATTGGGCCAGCTCGGGACGAGTTGATTATTAAATAAGTAGAGGAAACTTAAGGAAATGAAACGAAAACTATTAATTGTTTGGATTTTTCTACAACTGTATATGAGCACCTTATCTAAGTTGGATGCTATGACCTTAAGAGGTCTACATGTTTTATGTATCTTATCCTTAAGTTCTTTGTTTTTTATTGAAAGTAAGAAAGCTTCTCCAATTCTTAGTGGCTTGAGTTTGGGAAGCTTAGCTTATTTTATTTATTTATATCCAAAACTTTCCCTAACAGGAGGAAGACTGGAAGATCTTCATGTTTACTTAGGACTTTGTATTTTACTTCTTCTTATTTTAGTTGCCTTTAAGGTCACTAGGGAACTAACCTATATCTCCCTTTTCTTTTTATCTTACTTATGGTGGGGAAGGTGGATTCCTGGGGCCTTAGGCCATGGGGGTTTTTCTCTCTACCGCATCAGTTCTCACATGGTCTGGGGAAGCCAGGGAATTTTTGGCCTGGGAGCTGGAGTTTCCATGACCTATATTTTCCTCTTTGTTATCTACGGAGCTCTTTTAAAGGAAAGTGGTTTTATCCAAATGATCTATCAATTATCCCGAAGGTTTTTAAACAAGAGCCAAGGAGCTTGTGCAAAAATGGCCATCTTAGCTTCTGGCTTTTTAGGGATGATTAATGGATCTGCAGTGGCTAATGTAGCGACAACAGGGACTTTAACCATACCTCTGATGAAAAAAAGTGGGTATTCCAAAGAGTATTCTGCAGCAGTGGAGTCGGCAGCGTCAACAGGAGGACAGTTTTGTCCTCCTATTATGGGAGCTGTGGGCTTTGTTATGGCAGAGTATTTAAGCGTTCCTTATACCAAAGTCATGATAGCAGGTATTCTTCCAGCGTTGTTTTATTACTTTAGCCTTTTTGTTCAAGTCCACTTTGAGGCAAAAAAAATTGGAATTGAGGGAGAGATAGAGGCGGGGGACTTTGAACCCTGGGATCTTTTACCCTTACTTTCTATCGTGGTCTTAATTGCCTTGATGATTTTAGGCTATACACCCATCTATAGTGTCCTTTGGGCGATGATTGTTTTACTTGTCCTAATGCAGTTGCATCCAAAACGAGAATTTAAGACCAAAGAAATTTTTGATGGTCTGGTAGAAGGGGGGCAGATGGCCTTAAAGGTTAGCCTTTCTTGTATCCTCATAGGGATTTTGATTGGAACGGTAACCCTATCGGGCTTTGGTGTCAACTTTGGTCATTTAGTTTTATCGAAATTAGCGCAAAACTCTTTACTTATGGGAGGGGTTTTTGTGATGGTTTTAAGTGTTATCCTAGGTATGGGAGTACCAGGAGTGGCAGCTTATGTTATTGTAGCATCTGTGGCTGTACCGGTTTTATTGGCCCTGGGAGCAGAGCCTATGGCAGCTCATCTCTTTTGCCTTTACTATGCTGTTTTATCGAATATAACACCGCCTGTTGCCATTTCCTGTTATGTAGCCAGTTCTCTAGCGGAGTCCAACCCATGGAAGACGGGGTTATTGGCTGTTAAAATTGGATTTGTTGGATTTATTTTACCTTTTTTATTTTTATTAAATCCAGTTCTTTTGGGACTCGGTTCTTTTAGGGCAGTTTTATCTCCGGCACTTTCAGGGCTTTTGGGAACCTACGTCTTATCCGTAGCTCTCAGTGGCTTCTTTAAAAAAAGCTTGAAAAAACTAGAGAGAACCCTCCTCTTCCTTGCTGGCTTATTCTTAATGGTCCCTGGGATATGGACAGATTTACTGGGTTTAGGAACAGTAATTATTTTATATTTTCTCCATGTAAGG
>JASBZN010000151.1 GCA_029983435.1 Urinicoccus sp.
AAACCATCTTTACCCGATTATCTCCTAAACTCCGAATTTTTTCTCCTAACTGAATCCCGTCTAAGTCCTTCATTTGGATGTCTATAAATAATAGGTCAAAATAATAGCCGTCTTGGTACTCTTCTAACAGCGTGGTGGCCTTGGCCATGGATTGAATTTTTCCTTCTTTTCCTAAGCTTAAAAGAATTTCTTGGATATCTTTTTCCAATTTTTGAAGCCAGGTTTCCTGGTCATCTATAAGCGCTATTCGAATCATATCTTTCCCTTTCTTTTTAGCACTGTGGATTTCATATCTTTGTCCTCAAGTAGTTTTAAAAAAAGATATTGGAACTTTCTAGGGTCCCAATATCTTCAAATCGATTTTTATTTTTGTGATTCATAGGGTTTTCCATTGGCTGTTGGGCCATTGGCTTCCCCTACAAATAAGATTAAGACAATAATTGTCAAAACATAGGGAAGCATATTTAAAAGATCTGGTGGAATATTAAAACCAGAGTAACCTAAATAAACGACTAGACCTTCTGCTGCGCCAAAGAGGAGGCAAGCAATTAGGGCTCCGATTGGTTTCCAACCACCAAAGATAACGGCTGCCAGGGCAATAAAGCCTTGACCAGATACTAGGGTTTCTTTGAAGTTGGCTACAATAGCCAAGGAAAGACTAGCGCCTCCCAATCCAGCTAAGAAACCGGATGTTAAAACGCCAATATACTTCATTTTATAAACATTAATCCCTACAGTTTCTGCAGCTTTTGGATGTTCCCCTACAGACCGTAAACGCAAGCCAGAACGAGTTTTATTTAAATAGAGATAGACGACAATAACTAGTAAAAAAGCCAAATATACTGTGGCATATTGTTTGAAGATCAAATTCATTTTACTCCCAGTAGGGAAGGTTTGGGCAAACAATTGAGGCATCTTCTTGTCGAAGGGAATGGGCTTGGTCATCGCTGCCCCGTCAAAAAAGATTCGTGCAATAAAGACACTGAGTCCTGGACCAATTAGGTTGATGGCTGTCCCAGAAACAACGTGGTCTGCTCCAAAATGAATAGTGGCAATACCATGTAAAAGTGCCAATGCCATTCCTGCTAAGCCCGCACACAAAAAGGCAAGCCAAGGATTTTGGGCATAAAAGCCAACTGTTGCGGCAACCAGGGCTCCTATGGTCATCATTCCTTCCAATCCAATATTTACAACTCCTGAGTTTTCGCTAATGAGTCCCCCCATGGCGGTATAGATTAGAGGGGTGGAATACATCAGTGTAATTCCTATAATTCCTGCAAGATCATTCATTGACTTTTACCTCCCCACTCTTTACATGATTGGTTTTTTTTCTATTCTTTTTACCGCTTTTAATCCAGTTGAATAATTTTGGCATTGCAATGAAAAAGACGATAATTCCAATAATAATATTTACAATTTCTGAAGGCGTGTTTAATTGGGAATTTAACTTTCCTCCTCCATAGGTTAGGGCTGAGAAAAGAATACCTGCTGGAATACACAGTAGGGGTGCATTCGCACCAATTAAAGAAACGGCAATCCCGTTAAAACCATAACCTTGAGGTCCAGACATAAGGGTAATATTTTCATTAACCCCTAGGACCATAACGGCACCAGCCAAACCACTTAGGGCTCCTGCTATAGCCATAGAAACGACAATACTCTTTTTAATATTGATACCACCATACTCTGCGGCGTCTTTATTAAAGCCCACAGATTTGAGTTCATAACCTAGGCTGGTTCTCTTTAGGATGTACCAAGTAATTATTGCACAGGCAATGGCTAAAAGAAATCCCCAGTTTACTGGAGGTATCATAAAGTTCTTTAAGGCCTCATGACCACTTAAAAATTCTCTTCCACCATCCGACATCTTCCATTGGCCCAAAAATTTAATGCTGGCGCTTTGTAAAATATCGTAAGAGTTGTCACTTTCTGGTTTTCTTAAAAAGGGATAAGCCAGGCATAAATTGTTGAGGTAGAGGGCTACCCAGTTCAACATAATAGAGCTAACAACTTCGTTAATACCAAATTTAGCTTTAAAAAATCCTACAAGGCTTCCCCAAAGGCTTCCTGCTACCATCCCTGCTAAAACAGCAACAATCGCATGGATAACTGGAGGTAGGGGGACAAGAGCTCCTACAATTACAGAAGCCAAGGCTCCCACCATAAACTGTCCTTCACCACCGATGTTAAATAAACCAGTATTAAAAGCAAAAGCCACACTAAGACCTGTCAAAATAAGGGGAGTTGCTTGGACTAAGGTCCAGGCAATATATTTTGGTTTTCCCACAGCCCCTAAGATAATGACTTTGAAGGCTTCAAAGGGATTTACTCCTGTTGCAAAGAGCAAGATACCCCCAACCAATAGGCCCAGGATAATACTCAGGACGGTATTAAATAAATGATTATTTTTATTTTGCGTCATTTTACCCCTCCTGCCATGTATTGACCTAGTTCTCTTTCGTTTGTATCTTCTCGTTTAGTAAGGAAGTTAATTTTTCCTTCGTAAATAACAGCAATGGTGTCAGATAAGTTCATTATTTCATCTAACTCAAAGCTAATTAATAAGACCGCTTTTCCCTTGTCTCTTTGGTCAATTAAAAATTTATGGACGTACTCAATGGCTCCTACGTCTAGGCCCCGGGTTGGTTGAGCTGCAATAAGAACGTCAGGGTCATTGGTAATCTCCCGTGCGATAATTAATTTTTGTTGGTTCCCACCCGATAGGTCTCCTGCAATATAAGAGGGATCGTGGGGACGAACATCAAACTTATCCATCAAGTCTTTTGCATTTTCATGGATAACATCTTCCTGTAAGATGCCTTTTTTGGAATAGGGCTCATGACGATATTGTTCCAGAACTAGGTTTTGAGCTGCTGTAAACTCTAAAATCAAGCCTCTTTTTTGCCTATCTTCTGGAATATTATTCATGCCACTTTCTTGAATTTCTCGTGGCTTTTTGTTGGTAATGTCTTTGCCCTTTAAGAGAACCTTTCCAGAGTCGGCCTTTTTTAAGCCTGTTAAAACCTCTAGAAGTTCCGACTGCCCATTCCCGTCAACTCCTGC
>JASBZN010000152.1 GCA_029983435.1 Urinicoccus sp.
CCTGCCACCAAAAGGTCTATGTCGTCTACCTTCATATTTTGTACTGCAAGAAGGGTTTTTAACATATCCATGAGCCGCTCAGAATGGCTAATCCGTCCATAGACTTGGATTTCCCCTAAAATTTTTTCATCTTCTGTTAAGCCAATGGCTGTTGTCATGGTTGATGTATCAATTCCCAATATTTTCATTCTCTAACCCCTTTACTATGGTATCTTGTCCCTCTTGACCCAGGAAAAAGTCCCTGCCTCCATCTTCTGTCTCTTGGATTTTAATCCGAAGGGGATTTTCTGGCAAAAGGGGATAAAAATCCTTGGGCCACTCAACAACACAGACCCCTTCTCCATAAAAATAATCATCAAAGCCTAAAAATTCCAATTCGTCTAAGTCTTCTAAGCGAAAAAGGTCAAAGTGGTAGAGGGGGATCCTGCCAGGGTAGTTTCTCACCAAGGTAAAGGTGGGGCTAGTCACCATGTCTTGGATCCCCAAGCCCTGGGCTAAAAATTTAGTAAAGGTGGTTTTTCCTGCTCCCATATCCCCTTCCAGACAGATAAGATCTCCTGGTTTTAAAGCTTTTGCCAAGTCCAAGGCAAATTTTTTTGTATCTTCCATGGTCTTTGCGTGAAAGACCCATGAGAAAAGACGGGAAGTCCCGTCTTCAAAATGTTCCATCATGAATTTTTGACTCCTTATGTAGAAGAGGTTTTGCTTTGATTCCCCTTCCCTATATCCAATGCTGGATTCTCTATCCTTTTAATTCTCTAAATCTAAGAGCTCCATACAATTGATGGCTGGTGTTTCATAGGGGTGAATCCTACGAATAATAAGGACAACATCCTCTAAATCTTCTCTATCTACAACAAATTCCATCTTAATTTCATCGGCCTCTGTGACAACCCCTACTTCTCCCTCAAAGGGTCTTGCTCCTTCTAAAGGACGCCAGTGCCCCTTAACAAGAGTCGTTGAAAAGGCGTAGTCATAATAGCCATCTTGTAAATAATCACAACTATTTAATTCGTTGGCTAGACTGGTCACATACTCCTTTGGAATATAAACTTCCACTTTTACTTGCATCCTTCCACCTCTTTTCTCTTAATATAGACATTATATCGAAGTTCTAGGCGTCTTTCAATAAAAGCAATAAAAATGTTTAAAGTAGACCTTTTTAGGGAACATATAAATTGTAAAGAAAAAAGTCAAAGGAGGATAAAATGATACTTGATTTAATTATAAAAATTGTTGTTTCTGGACTTGCCGTTTTAATCTCTTCTTGGTTAACGCCAGGAATGAGCGTGGACGGATTTGGAACAGCCATTCTCGTTGCCCTAGTTATTGGGATATTAGACTTTGCTCTAGGTCGTCTTTTTGGTAAAGAAGCTGCTCCTACAGGCCAAGGAGCTAAGGGATTTTTCCTAGCTGCTGTGATTCTCTACCTAGCAGGTAAAATCGTTAGCGGCTTCTCCGTTGGAATTCTCGGAGCTTTGATTGGTGCCTTAATTATTGGACTCGTCGATGGTCTTTTAGGCTCAAAACTTTTCTAAAAATTTTTATTAAAAAGCCAAGCTTGGTAATATTACCAAGCTTGGCTTTTTTTAATCTATTGAAACGTTATTCTTTTTAAAAAATTCTTTACGGAGCTGGCTACCTGTTTTGGTCCCTGCCAAACCTCCTGTCCCTGTTTCTCTTAAGGATTCCACCATGGCATCTCCCACTTCTTTCATGGCTTGAACCACTTCTTCAAAGGGAACAATGGACTTAGTTCCAGCTAGAGCTAAATCTGCACTTATTAAGGCATTCATAAGGCCGCTGGCGTTACGAAAAGTGCAGGGATATTCTACTAGGCCTGCAATTGGGTCACAAACTAGCCCCAATACATTAATTAAGGCAATAGAAGCCGCTTCAAAAACCTCTTCCAAGGAACCTCCCTTTAAGTAAACCAAGCTTCCAGCTGCCATGGCTGCAGCTGAGCCGCACTCTGCCTGGCACCCTCCTTCTGCCCCTGCAAAAGTTGCATAGTAACCAATGATTTGCCCAATGCCTATACTGACCAATAAGCCATCTAGGATTTGGTCTCGGCTTAAGTTTTCCTTTTTTTGAACATACATAAGGGCTGCAGGTAAAATCCCAGAGGACCCTGCCGTTGGCGCTGCCACAATCCGCCCCATGGAAGAGTTGGTTTCAAAGGTGGAAAAAGCCATGGCCATCCCTTGAATTAAGTCATCCCCCACCAAAGAATCTTTTCCTTGGTAGGACATTAACTTGTGAGCAAAGCCATTAATGGTTCCCAAGCCCAAGTTGGAGGGCTGGTCTAGGTAGTTTTTCGTAGACTCCTCCATGACATCAATCATCCTAGATAAGTTATTTAAAATAACTTGAGGATCTGTTTCAAACTTTTCTACTTCTTCTTTTAAGACCATTGTTGGAAAGGAAATCTTTTCTTCCCTACAATAGGTGATAATTTCTTTTGTACTGGTAAACATGGTCCCTCCTAGTCCACAACATCCAAGTATTTAGCAAAGGTAAATAGTTCTGAATGGAGAACTTGGTCCCGTAAAGTTTTCCCTGCAGGGTGGGTTAATTCCACACTTAGGGTCACCATCTTCCCCTTCTTCTTGGTATCAATGTTTTCAATATTATAACCTGCATCGCTGATATAACGGGAAACATGGGCAATAACCCCCTTGCGGTCTTGGTATTGCAAAATAAATGTTGGAAATTGATTGGTAAAAGAAATTTCATTGCCGTCTAGCTCAATCAGTTCAATATTTCCACCACCAATAGAAGAACCCAAGAGTTCAAAAACTTCTCCTTGGTCATTGGAAAGGATGATTTTTACAGAATTGGGATGAACTCGCCCCAGGTCCCCCTTACGAAATTCATAGTCCAAGCCGCTTTCCCGGGCCAGGTCAAAAGCTCGAATAATTTGACTATCATCGGGTTTAATCCCTAAAATTCCTGCCAAAAGGGCCCGGTCCGTTCCATGGCCCTTATAGGTCATTAAAAAAGATCCATGGAGAATAAACTCTGCCCGAGTAAAGGGAAAGGGA
>JASBZN010000153.1 GCA_029983435.1 Urinicoccus sp.
CTGTAGCCCTTAACTACAACATGTCCCATCTATTTTCTGTAGAGATGTGGGGGGGAGCAACTTTCGATGTTTGCTACCGGTTTTTACAAGAAGACCCCTGGGACCGTCTGGAACGCTTACGTACATTAATGCCCAACCTTTTAATGCAAATGTTAATTCGTGGTAATAATACTGTAGGCTATAAAAACTATCCCGATAATGTGGTAAAAAAATTCATTAAACAATCTGCCAAAAGCGGCGTCGATGTCTTTCGAATTTTCGACGCTTTAAACTGGCTCCCTGGAATGGAACTATCCATCGATGAAGTTCTTTCTAACGGAAAAATTGCCGAAGGAACTATGTGCTATACTGGAGATATTTTAGATGAACACCGCGATAAATACTCCCTTAACTACTATGTCGACTTAGCAAAGAAATTAGAAAAAACTGGCATCCAAATCCTGGGAATTAAAGATATGTCTGGTCTTTTAAAACCATATGCCGCTCGTAAGCTCATTACTGCCCTGAAAAATGAAATTACTATTCCTATTCATCTTCATACCCACGATACCACAGGCAATGGTGTCGCTACCATTCTTATGGCAACCCAAGCTGGCGTAGACATTGTTGATACCGCTGTAAACTCCATGAGCGGCCTAACTTCCCAACCAGCCCTTAACTCCGTTGTTGCTGCTTTAGAAAACACTGACCGGGCCACAGGAATTGACTTGGAAAAAGCAGAAGAAATTTCTAGATACTGGGATGCTGTTCGTCCAGTTTACCAAAACTTCGAATCCGACTTAAAATCTGGAACCACAGAAATTTATCGTTATGAAATTCCCGGTGGTCAATATTCTAACTTAAAACCCCAAGTAGAAAACTTTGGTTTGGGTCATAAATTTAAAGAAGTTAAAGAAATGTATAAAAAAGTCAACGACATGATTGGAGATATTATTAAAGTTACCCCTTCTTCTAAAATGGTCGGAGATTTGTCCATCTTTATGGTGCAAAATGATCTAACTCCTGAAAACATTCTAAAAGAAGGACTCAACTACGACTTCCCAGACTCCTCTATTAGTTACTTTAAAGGAATGATGGGCCAACCCTATGGTGGCTTCCCTAAAGAACTACAAAAAGTTATCTTAAAAGACGAAAAACCCATTACTTGTCGCCCAGGAGAACTATTAGCCGACGAAGACTTCTCTAGCATTCATGAGCATCTAAAAACTTTAGGTATTGAACCTACAGAAAAAGACGAAATTGCCTATGCTCTCTATCCTAAAGTCTTTGAAAATTATGTTAAAAACTTTCAAAAACATGGTGAAGTATGGCGAATCGGTTCAGATGTCTTTTTCCATGGTTTAATGGAAGGAGAAACAGCTGAAGTTTCTATTGATGAAGGGAAAAACCTAATTGTGACCCTTGTGGAAGTTGGTAAATTACTCGACGATGGTAGCCGAAACCTCACCTTTGAAATTAATGGTTTCCGCCGAACTATCAACATTGAAGACCATACTATCCAACATAGTGGTGGGGCCAAAGAATCTATTCTCTATGCCGACGCTGATAATCCTCTAGAAATTGGATCTTCTATTCCAGGACAAATTGTTAAGGTCAACGTTAAACAAGGCGATAGTGTTGATGTTGGCGATATCCTCTTTGTCGCAGAAGCTATGAAGATGGAAACCAATATTCTATCGACTAGCAAAGGTGTTGTAGAAGAAATTTATGTTAACGAAAAAGACTTCGTTGAAAGTTCTCAACTTTTATTAACTTTAAAAGAATCTTAAAATATAGATAAGTATTGACATGCTAAACTCTAGCATTTACTTTAAGAAAAAAATTAGGCTGGATGATTAATCATCCAGCCTAATTTTTTATTCTTTATAGACGGGGGCTTTAAAATAAAAGCTACTTCCCTGGTTGACTTTTGATTTTACTCCATACTCAAAGCCATGAAGGTCTAAAATACTTCGTACAATAAACAATCCCAATCCTGTTCCCACAATAAATCGAGAATGGTTTTTTCTTACCCGATAATATCGGTCCCAAATATATTTTAGCTGATCTTCAGGAATTCCTGACCCATGGTCAATGACTTGGCAAACCACTTGATTATCTTCCTGATGAATGAAAACAAAAACCTCTTTTTCTTTTCCACTATAGTTTACAGCATTGGAAATAAAATTATATAAAACCTGCCGCATTTTATTTTCATCCGCTAAAATCATTACATTTCCTTTTACATCTAAGTGGAAACGATAGTCTTTAAGTTGGTCTATAATCTCAAAACGATGAAGAACGCTTTGAGCTAATTTTTCTAGGTCCAAAGGATACTTTTGTAAATTCGTTAATTCCGATTCCACCTTAGATAAGTCTAAAAGATCATTTACCAGAAGAGTTAAATTATCTGCTTCCTGAATTATAATGTCAATATGCTCTTTTCGAAGCCTTGGGTCTTCTCCAGAAATATCTCGAATCATTTCTCCATAGGATTTTATCACTGTCAAGGGAGTTTTTAAATCATGACTCACATTGGCGATTAAGTCCTTTCGCATCTCCAGCGTCTTACTTAATTCTTCTGTAGCATGATTTAAGGTATCCGCCAACTCATCTGCTTCAGTGTAATCTCCTTTAGTAAACTCTACGTCAAAGTTCCCATCTCCTAATTTTTTGGCAGAACTTGCCATCTTAATGAGGGGTTTGGCCAAATGCTTGGACATGAAAAAGGATAAAACCAAAGCAAGCCCTAAAGATAGGCCAGAAATAATAACCAATTGGTTTTTCAAAATATCGATGGTTGATTCCACTGGTTCCAAAGGCGTCGTCATTAGTAAATATTCTACTTTCCCATTATTTTCTCCTAAAATTCCGCTGTAGCTTAGCTGAATTTCATCGGATCCCAAAAAACTTTGGGTGAAAATTCTTGAGGGGTTTGTCTTTTTATCTAAACCAGAAAAATATTGGTTGAAGTACTCCCTGGGTAACGACTTCGGTTGTGAAAAACGCCCCCCTTCTGGTTTCGGAAATAAA
>JASBZN010000154.1 GCA_029983435.1 Urinicoccus sp.
CCTTGAGCTTTACCGTATTTAACCAATTGACTGTTCCATGCTTTGCAGCAGTGGGCGCCATCCGTAACGAAATGAACTCCGCCAAGTGGACCTGGATAGCTATTGGCTATCAAATTATTTTTTCCTATGTTATTGCATTGATGATTTACCAATTTGGACGTGTTTTAGTTCTAGGAGAAGCCGTCACTGCTTGGACATATATTGCTGGGGTCCTTCTTTTGGGAATGCTCTATCTTCTCTTTCGGCCAGACCCAAAAAATAGGACCAGTAGAAGTGCTGTACAAGCAGCTCAGGAAAGTCATTAAGTAGAAAGGAAGATGAAATGGGAACAATTATTTTAGGCGCTATCATAGTGACAGCTTGCTATTTTGCCATAAAACATGTGAAAAAGACAAAAGGGGCTTGTGCAAACTGCCCCAGTGCCTGTCACTGTGACCATAAACATTAAAAAAAGACCACCCGAAAGGGTGGTCTTAATTTTTATAAGTATTGTTTATTCTGGTTGAGCTGCGCCAGTTGGGCAAACACCTGCACAAGAACCACAGTCGATGCATGCATTTTCATCGATTTCGTAAATTGCACCTTCAGCGATGCAGTCTACTGGACATTCTGGTTTGCAAGCACCACATGCGATACAAGCGTCAGTAATAACATATGCCATTCTAATTTCCTCCTTAAATATTTAAAATATTGATTTAATGTATATGTATATTATAGCAAGGATTTATAATAAATCAATGAAATATTATAAAAAAAGATACTTTTGTAAAAAATGAAGGAAAATTTTAGGTAATTTTTCAGAGGATAAAAGAGATTAAAACAAGGAAATAGAGGGGGTAGACGTGATTTAATAGAAAGTTTTTCATTTAGGTAGGGCTAACCAGGAGGGCTTTTTCTTGACAAGAAGATTGCCTTTAGGCAGGGAAGGGGATTTGTGTTATAATATTTGAAGGATACTTTATAAAATGAATCAGGAGGTTATTTATGACAGATGTACGCTTGAGATTTGCTCCAAGTCCAACGGGCTACCTTCATATTGGAGGTCTTCGTACAGCCTTATATAATTATTTATTTGCTAAAGCCAATCAAGGAAAAATGGTTTTAAGAATTGAAGATACAGACCGGACTCGCTTTGTGGAAGGGGCCATTGAAGGCCTTATTGAGTCTTTAAAATGGGCCGGCATTGACTACGACGAAGGAGTCTTTATTGAAGATGGACAGGTTGTAGAACGTGGAGACTACGGCCCTTATATTCAATCCAACCGCTTGGATATCTATAAAAAATATGTGGATCAACTTCTGGAAGAAGGCCATGCTTACTATTGTTTTTGTAGCAAAGAACGCCTAGACCACTTAAGAGAAGAACAAAAGATTAAGGGACAAATTCCCCGCTATGATGGCCTTTGTCGGTCGGTTTCCCTAGAAGAAGCTAGGGAACGGATTGCCAAGGGAGAAAAGGCAGTTGTTCGTTTGAAATTACCAGAAAATAAAGATATTAAGTTCCACGATGCCGTTCGAGGAGACATTACCATTAACACCAATGAAATGGATGATCAAGTTTTAATGAAGTCGGATGGTTTTCCAACCTATCATATGGCAGTTGTGGTGGATGACCACTTAATGAAGATTACCCATATTGTTCGGGGAGAAGAATGGCTTCCCTCTACGCCAAAGCATATTTATCTCTACGATTGCTTGGGATGGGAAAAGCCTCAATATGTTCATCTGCCAGGGGTTTTAAATGCAGACCACAAAAAGCTTTCTAAGCGGCAAGGAGATGTTAGTGTAGAAGACTTTAAAAACCGTGGCTACCTGCCAGAAGGTTTAATTAACTACCTGGCTCTTGTTGGTTGGTCTCCAGAAGGAAATGAAGAAATTCTATCCATGGATGATTTAATTAAACAATTCTCCTTTGACCGAGTTTCTAAGGCTGGTGGGGTTTTTGATAAAAACAAACTGGACTGGGTCAATGCTCACTATATTAAGGCCATGGATATTGATGAATTGGTAGACCTGTCGGTACCAGAACTTGTCAAAGCTGGCTTGATGACGGAAGAAGAATGTAAGGAAAGAAGAGATTTCCTAAAACTTCTTTTAGAAACCGTTCGAGAATCCCTTTCAAGGATCGAAGAAGTGCCAGAAAAGACAGCTTTCTTATTTGGAAAATTGGAAGTAACAGAAGAAGATGCCAAAGACCAATTAAAGGTGGACCATATTCAAGAACTTCTAGAAGCCTTAAAAGAAGAACTAGAAGCTGTTCCTGAGGTAGATGAAGAATTTGCGAAAAGTGTCATGAAGCGGATTCAAAAGAAAACAGGAATTAAAGGAAAAAACCTCTACATGCCAACGCGGGCAGCCTTAACAGGCAACGTTCACGGGCCAGAGCTTTCCAATATTATGGAACTTTTAGGAAAAGACAAAATGTTGGAACGTATCCACCAAGTGCTAAATAAATAAGGAAAATAAGGACCTCGGGTCCTTATTTTTTTACAGGAAAAAGAACAAAAAAATAAAATTCAAAAATAAACAAACAAACGTTCAAAAACATTCTAAATTATGGTATAATAAGCAAAAGGTGAGAACAATGGATTTATTTGAAAAGTTGACAATTTTATCCGATGCGGCTAAGTATGACGCTTCCTGCTCTTCTTCTGGCTCTTCTAGGTCCAACAAGGGAGGCATGGGAAATGGTCACTTAAGTGGTATTTGCCATTCCTGGAGCGAGGATGGGCGGTGTATTAGTCTTTTAAAAATTTTAATGACCAACCGCTGCGTCTTTGACTGTGAATACTGCCTAAATAGAAGGAGCAACCAAGTGCCGAGAGCCAGCTTTACACCAGAAGAAGTGGTGGACTTGACCTTGGAATTTTATAGGAGAAATTATATTGAGGGCCTCTTTTATCTTCTGGTATCTATCCTTCTATTGATGAAACCAGTGAAAGGATGATTGAGGTGGCCAAGACCTTAAGGGAAAGGGGCTTTCATGGCTA
>JASBZN010000155.1 GCA_029983435.1 Urinicoccus sp.
GAAGCGCGACGATTTTTTCATCGCTATCCTTGGGACCTAGTAAAAGATACTGGTCTAGGTCGAGAAATCGTGCGAAAAGAAGCTTTAATATCCAGAACATAGATTGAAACCACTCGTCTAGTATGGTAAAATCTTTCTACATGGAGGTTCTATGAGGATAATTTCTGGAGAAAAAAGAGGGTTAAAGTTAAAAGCTCCTAAGACGATGGATACGCGACCCACAGAAGATCGAATTAAGGAAAATATGTTTAATCTTTTGGGAAATGTACGGGGTCTAAGTGTTCTAGATGCTTTCGCCGGGACAGGAGGTCTTGGTTTAGAGGCCCTGAGCCGAGGTGCAGATTATGTTTTATTTTGCGAAAATAATCACAAAACCTTGGTAACTTTAAAGGATAATGTTGAAAAAGTCAATTTAAAGAGCTATACTATCTATAGTGGTGATGTCTATACTGCCATAAATGATTTGAAGAAAACCTTTGACTTGGTTTTTTTAGACCCACCCTATGAAGATATACAGGCCTATAGGAAAGTGTTAACTTACTTAGAAAAAGGGAACTACTTAAAAGACCAAGCCATGATTATTTGTGAAAGAAATCAAAGCATTGAGCTTCCAGAGACATTTACCTTAGTAAAATCAAGAAAATATGGTTCAAAATGGGTCGATATGGTAAAATGGAGTAAGAGATGAAAGTTATTTATGCAGGAAGTTTTGATCCAGTGACCTATGGACATATGGATATTATCTATCGGAGTCGAGATATTTTTGGAGAAGTCATTGTGGCAGCTCTGGAAAATAAAAGTAAGAAAAGTTTATTCACCTTAGATGAGCGATTAAGTCTGCTTAATAAAACATTTGAGCATGATAAGGGAATTGAAATTGACAGTTTTCAAGGTCTTTTAATTGACTATGCAAAAAGTAAGGACATTAAAGTAATTGTAAGAGGACTAAGAAGTGCTACAGATTATGAAGCCGAGTGGGTTTTGGCTATGGCCAACCGGAGTGCTGAAGACTATGTAGAAACATTATTTATCCCGTCGTCCCATCATCTAGTCTATGTCAGCTCCTCATTGGCAAAAGAAATTGCAGCTTTTGGAGGAGATGTGTCTGATTATGTACCACCTGTCGTCCAAGAGGCGCTAATGAATAAAATGAGAAAGGAGCACTAGCATGGATATATTACGATATGTCGATGACTTAGAAGACATTGTAGAAACATCAAGTACTATTCCCTTAACTGGAAAAATTATGGTGGAAAAGGAAGAAATTTTAGAAATCCTTGAAAATTTACGTAGAGACTTACCTTTAGAATTAACAGAGGCAACGCAAATTCGCAAGGACAAGGACCTTATCATTAAGGATGCCCACCAAGAAGGAGAAAAGATTATCCAAGGAGCAAAAGCTCAAGCAGACCAATTAGTTGAAGAAGACGAGTTGGTTCGTAAGGCCAATGAAATGGCGCAAGAAATTATGGATAATGCTAATGAAGAATCTGCTCAAATAAGATTGGGAGCTAGGGACTATGCCGATGAGTTGTTGGAAAAAACCCAAGTTCAACTTTCTGAAGTGATTAAACTCTTAAATGAAAACAGACAAGAATTAAAATAAAAAAAGTTGCTCTCGACCCCATGGGATCGAGGGCAACTTTTTTTATTTATAGAAGAATAGGTCCTTGCTTAAATTCAGAGGGACTTTGGTCTTGTAGAAGAAGGTCTCGAAGGAGACTTTCTTTTTGTGACATTTCGTAAAGCTGCTTTAAAGGAGACTGAAGACCTTTTATAAACCGAGTTTGTACTTGGAAGGGGCGTAGGTAACTTAGAGCCTGGTGTTGACCGGCTAGAAGGCGGTGGTAGTTAGAGACTTTTTCTAGCACTTCTTTAGACTGGTTTTTATCCAAGCCAAAGACTAGGTGTAGGATACTTCTTTGAAGGTGGGCCTGGGTGTATTTTTTATTGGCAATTTGGTCTAGACTCTGATTCTTCAAAATCCAATGTTTATAGAGATAATGTTGAATCCCAGGGTCTGCAAAAGGCGGATTTTTTTCTGGATGAAAATGGTAGTTATAGACGAAAAGATCTTTTAACCGCTCTTCATAAGAAAAGGGGAGACCATAAAAGTCCTGGTAAGAAAAGTCTGGCATGGCAGGCTTGGCTTTTTTCCAGGCTTTTTTATGGGCTAGTTCCCTTAAATCGCTGGCGGATAGAATTATTTCTTTGAAGGAGTCTTTGCTCTTTATCCGTTGAAGGGGAAGAACCTGTAAAGGGAGCTTGTTTTTTAAAATGGCTTGGTGGTACTCCAAGGCCAAAATGTCGTTGGGAGATCTTAAAATGGCTTTTTCCACAGAAGAAAGAGTTAGATTTTTTTTCAAAGCCTGGGGAAGGGATGATGTCTTTAGGTCTTTTTGAAAGGAAGAGGATTCTTTGGCTTGGTAGATTTTTTTGGCCAGTGTTTTATAGGCCCCTTTAGCATTGACTTGGACTCCGAAGGAAAGATAGTTTGCACCTAAACTATATAAAAGACGGGTGCCAGCTTCAGCATAGGTTTCAGCGTTTCCACTAGCTAGGGCAAAGGGGATTTCAAAGACTAAATCGGCTCCTGCTTCAATGGCCCATTGAGCCCGGGTCCACTTATTGGCAAGGGTTGGTTCGCCGCGTTGAGTAAAATTACCAGTTAAGGCAATGAGAATAAGGGAGTCGGGATAATTCTTTTTGAGATAGTTTAAGTGGTAGTAATGCCCATTGTGAAAGGGATTATATTCTGCAATCACACCGATAACCATAGCAAGCTCCTTTCTATTTTCTTTTATTTTATCCAAAGTTTAAGAGCTTTGCAATGAGAAGTGAAGATTCTTTATTTCTCTTGAAAAAAAGACAAGATTAATGATATAATAGTACGAGTGTAATGAGCTTTATTGAGGAGGAATTGAATGAATATTTTAGTAATT
>JASBZN010000156.1 GCA_029983435.1 Urinicoccus sp.
GGCAAGACCCCCAAAACCTCCAAGGACAAATTTCCCTTGCCTTGACAAAATTGCAGGTTTTTACCAAGGATGAAGAAAGCAAATCTGCCTTTGAAACCCTTTATTTTCCCCTTTCAAAAGAAAATAGAGATTCCATTGATTTGGGAAAAATCACTTCTGTAAAAGTCACCTTCTTTGGTGAGATGGGGGGGACTGTTTTAGTAAGTGAAATAAGAAAATTTTAAAAAAATTCTCCTTGCCCGAAAAGGGTAGGGAGAATTTTTATTCAAAAAGAAGGACTATTTCTTGGCTCTTCGATAGCCAGCATTTTGAGCCTCTTGTTCACTATTAAAATAGACGACATTTCTTTGAGATATTTTGTTGTAGTCTCTTCCACCAGGAACATGGTAAATTTTACTATTTTTATTTCCCTTAATTTTTCCTTGGCTTGTATCGGGTGTGTAATTTTTCCAATTATTAGCCCCTGATCCAGGGGTAGATGACTTGATGGGGGATGGGGTAGCTGGGACTGGCTTTACTGGGCTTGGAGTAGGCTTAAAGCCTTCACCAATGGCAACGGTTTGGCTTGCTCCATCCCAGATCACTTTTTGGTCAAATGCTTCGGCGATGACACGTATTGGGACAAAGGTACGATTGTTACTCACTTTTGGAGGAACATCTAAAGGCTTTTGAACAGTTCCTTGGAGATAATAATTTTCGCCAATAAAAAAGATATAAGTATCTTCTTCTTTGGAAATAATTACCTGATTTAAATCACCTTTCCATTCGACATGGAGACCTAAATTTTCTGATACCACACGAAGGGGAACTAAAGTTCTGTTTTTTTCAACGAGGGGTTTTACGTCGCTTTTTATATAATTTCCATTCATCCACAGTTTAATATCTTCTTGAGCGAATCCTTTGAAAGGACAAAGCAAGATAAGTAAAGTAACAAGTAGAAAGCTGCCTTTAATAGGTTTATTCATTTTTATTCCTCCTAAAGTTAATAAGTAATAGTTGTTATTAAGCATAAGATTAGCATAGACAAAAGGAAAGGTCAAGAAAACGAGCCTTGAAGGAAAATAGATAAACAAAATTAAAAAAATATACAGCAGGTGGGCTTGCCGCTGCCTGTTTATAGTATAGTAGAAGTGGCAAGAAAAAGGAATGAAAGTGCCGAATAAAAAAGTGATATGCAGCTAAAGGTAGTAAAAATGACAGGATAAGAATAGTAGGCGGTACGATAGTTAAAGAATAGTTCTACAGTAAGGTCTTTTATAAGAAAAGATGCAATTGTGGAAGACTGAAAAGAATTGTAAAAATGTATGGAAAAAGCAAAAACCAGGTAGCGTTAATGGGCTACCTGGTTTTTGATGATATGTATTCTCGCACAATTTTTAATAAATTGCTATAGGCTTTGGAAAATACACATTTATTTTGGAGCTGACGACGGGATTTGAACCCGTGACCTCTACATTACCAATGTAGTGCTCTACCGACTGAGCTACGACAGCAAAACTCTTTGTTCAGTATACAAAAGTTTAAAGAGGATGTCAACTTTTCTTTTATTTTTTCCTAAAAAGGCATCCTAGGTCATAGACCTAGGATGCCAGCCGATACATAAATATTATTTTCTTCCCTTTCGTAAACTTTCAAATAAGTTTTCTTTCAAGGGGTCCTTACCATTTTCTGGAGTGATCATCTTGAGGGCCTCACGAATTCCGTCGGCCATCTTAAGGGAAAGAGAGCGTTTAGGAATAGTATAAGCTACACCAGGGGCTTCATAGATATAAAAATAGTCTTTGGTTTCAACAGACCGAAGAATGTCTTTATAAAAAAGCTTTCTCTTTAAACCACCAGTGGTTTCCATGAGGTAGTCTTTTTCAAAGACCATGTATTTTTCCCCATAGGTATCATAGGGATGGTTTTTCTTTAAGAGAGCAACGATTCTGCGGCGCATCATGGCCCGGAAAAAGACTTGGTAAAGAACAGAAAATAAAACCATGACAACAATACCGATTGTCCAGCCTTTTACTAGGTTAACCCGAGTGCGGTTAATCAAGGTAAAGGTCAGGATAGAAATGACCAAACAGCCAATTAAAGTTTGAAAAATCCTAGCTCGAATGGCCCGACGATCGTATTGCATATGAAACATATAAAATTCAATTAAATCTTCTTCGCTTAACTGATAATTAATTTGCACAAAAAGCCTCCAAATAAAATAGTTTTTTAAAGATTAACTTTATTATAACATAGTTTAGGAGATAAAATCGGTAAGGAGATAAAAATTGCAAAAAAATAAGGAATTTGGAAGAAATCCTCCAGGGCTCTTGCATTAGAGCCTGGATTTTGGGTATCATCATATAATAATAGTGCGTAGTAAAGATGCGAGAAAGGGCCTTGGGCTTTTAACCTTAGGAAGTGAGAAATCATGGCATTTATAAAAGTTGAGAATTTAGTTCGGACTTATCAAATGGGTCAAAGTACTGTTGTGGCGAATGACCATTTAAATTTTGAGATTGAAGAAGGGGAGTTTGTCATTATCCTAGGGCCCAGTGGGGCAGGGAAGTCGACTCTTTTGAACCTTTTAGGAGGAATGGACAAGGCCACTTCTGGCAGTATTTTTGTAGAAGGCCAAGACATTTGTAGTTATAGCGACATGGACCTAACCAAGTACCGAAGAGAAAAGATCGGCTTTGTCTTTCAATTTTATAATTTAATTCCAAACCTAACAGCCCTGGAAAATGTGGAGCTGGCTGTTGAAATTGTAGAAAACGGCCGAGACCCCAGGGAGGTTTTAGACCAGGTGGGATTAAGTCACCGAGTAGACAATTTTCCCTCCCAGCTGTCTGGAGGGGAACAACAAAGGGTAGCTATTGCCCGAGCCTTGGCAAAAAATCCAGCCCTCCTTTTGTGTGATGAGCCCACAGGGGCCTTGGACTATCAGACGGGG
>JASBZN010000157.1 GCA_029983435.1 Urinicoccus sp.
AATAAACCAATAATTATTTTTTAATAGCTATAATTCCTATCTGCTAGAGACTTATCATTAAGCAATTAGTGGACATATTCCCACACACATGGCTTTTGAAAATTTGTTAGTTTTATCAATATCGGCCAGTCAAGCCATGTTGAAGCCCTAACCCTATTGGTACGAGATTCGCACAGTGAATCGAAGTAGCGACAGAGGTAGGCCAGCAGACATTTGCGCCAAATCAAAGATTTGGGCAAATGGTTGCATCAGACCTACATTGATTCGCTTTCGCTCATCATGTTAGGTCTTGATCATGCCAAGAATCTCCAAGAAAAGCGACTAATAAGGGAGCTTTGATTGGCAAGATTCGACGGCTGAGACGGTAGTATTGTTGTCAAGAAAATAAGATAATAGGTTATAAGACTGTTGAAACAGGTGGCTTTTAGGATTTTAAAGGAAATCTTAAAAGCCATTTTTCTATTTAAAAAACACCTTTTGGAAACAGTTCAGTATGCAAACGTTTGATAAAACATTAAAATGGTGCTATTATGTTCCATAAGGAGATAATAGTGTGAATTAAAACAATTTATTACATACTACGCATTACAAAACGTAAGGGAGGAAATATGTTTGTCGATCATTTATTGTTAAATTTAGCTAGGTATAAAAATGGCGACATATTAAGTAAGGCCCAGCTTATTTAAGGGGCCTACAAAATGGACTTGGTAACAGTACCGAATAATTAGAACAAAAAAGAGGGGAACCTTCATATTATAAGTTTTTAACTTTTTAACAAGGAAAAGAAGCGAGGAATATTATGAAAAGAGCATCTATAATTAGCTTATTAGCTTTGGCCCTGGTCCTGGTGGCCTGTGGCTCCAAAGAGACCAAAGACCCAGCCCAAACACTGGCCCAAGACTTTGCCCAGCTCTACCTGGCTCAGCTGGACTTTAAGGAAGAGGATTGGAGGCAGTTGGAGGAAGATCTTAGCCAGGCAGGACAGGTTCTTAGCTTGGATGAAGACTTAGAAGCTAGCCAAGAAGCGGCCCAGGACCTGCCCGCTCTCTATGACCCCTTTAAGGAAGTCATGACCCAGGAGGCCCTGGAGAGGATGGTGGCCAATGGGGACTACCCCTACTTCCCCCTAAGAGAGAAGACCTTGGACCAAGTGGATCTGGTTTCTGTTACAAGAGTGGACTCAGAAGATGATAGCTACGACCTGGTCTTTGTCACCAAGAAGGGGGACCAGGAGACCCGGCATGTCCTCAGGGCCACTATTGGAGAAAAAATTTCCTATCTGGAAAGTCCCAGCCAGATTTTTGACCTGTGAGAGTAAGTAAAAAGCTGCTAGCAGAATGACCATTTCATTTGCTAGCGGCCTTTTTGAGTTTACTATGGTAAAATAAAAGAATAAGTCTCTTAGTAAAAGATTTATTTAAAATGCTTATAGAGTATGATGTAAGGAGAAAAGGATGGATATATTTTTGGTGGCAGTTAGAATATTTTTAGCAGCCTTTTTAGGGGCTATTATTGGTATTGAAAGGGAAGCTAAAAAGAGAGCAGCTGGTTTTCGGACGCACATTATTGTGAGCGTTGGAGCCTGTTTAATTATGCTCATAGGAATAGATGCAATTGGCGATATATCTAGCGACAAGGCTAGAGATGCTGCGAGGTTAGCAGGACAGGTTGTCAGTGGAATAGGTTTTTTGGGGGCAGGTACTATTCTTCAAAAAAAGAATGGGGTATCAGGTCTTACCACAGCTGCAACTTTGTGGTTAGCTGGAGCAATTGGTCTTGCAGTAGGAGTTGGATATTATGCTGGAGCAATTATTGCAACTGTAATTTGCCTAGTAACCTTGGTATCTTTAAAGGGAATCAGTGATTTGATTAATAAGAGGACGACAAAGTCCTATATAATGGTATTTAACACCTATAATTTTGATCAGGATAAGTTCCTAGATTTTACTTCAAAAGAGGGTGTCGAAGTAAGAAAATTAGATATTATTGATGAGGATATAGATGATAAATCAATGATTGAATCAACTTTATCTTTTCATAAAAATTATAACAAGGGTATCTTTTTTAAGAAATTAAAAGAAGATTTTCATTTAAAATCAATAAAATTGAGTAATCAAGAGGATTAGGAGAAAGTATTCATAAAATACTATCTCCTAATAAGGACTAAAACCCGACGAATCTTTAAAAGTGGTGCCATTCGGGTTTTTGCTTGTAAAAAGTTAGCCATGTAGGGTAAAACTTTTTTCCATCTATTGCATGATAAATACTAACTTATAAAAGATAATAAAAACAGCTCTTCTCTGTAGAGCTGTTTTTTCTCCCATTTATCATGCTTTAATGAAACTAAAAGATAAAGATATTTTCAATAAAATACTATTAGAATAATTAGTAAATAGATATAAAACCTTAAAACGAAAAGTCAAAATAATAAGATTGTAGCTTTAGTATAAAATGCAAAACTTTCGATCAAAAAATCAATAAAAAAATAAAAAAGAGGATATTTTCACTTAATAAAGGGTAAAAGTTTAAACAAGATAAATTATTGCTAAAGAAAAAGTTAGGAGGGAACCATGGCAAGTAAAAAAAGTAAGGATAAACATCGTTTTAAAAAGGCGCCTTTAACTCCCAAGGGGGTTGAAAAGGTGGATCCCGTTAAAGACAATGCCAAAGTCAAAGACTTGGAAAAGAATAAGGTGGACAATAAAAAGGCAGCCTTCACAACCAGCAAGGGTCTTAAGATGGCGGAGGATGAGTTTACACTTAAAGCTGGCAGTAGAGGACCTAGTCTTCTTGAAGATTTTCATTTCAGGGAAAAAATCATGCACTTTGATCATGAGAGAATTCCAGAAAGAATTGTCCATGCTCGTGGTGTGGGTGCTCATGGTA
>JASBZN010000158.1 GCA_029983435.1 Urinicoccus sp.
CTCCACTATATTTTTCATTAATATCAGCAGCAATTTCTTCTGTTGTACAGTAGTTGCCTTGGGCTCTAGCTACTAAGGATTCTGTTACAGCAACAACATCTCGATCACGAAATTCAATGTTTTCAGATTTTGCAGCACGATCTAATGAGTCTACAACAATGTCAATCAAGGGATCTCCGTTCATGACAATAGGAGTTCTAATTCCTCTTACGGTTGTTCCAATATAACGATTCATTCAATTACTCCTCCATTTCATATTTATTATAATCTACTTTATAGGGAATTAAAAGGAAAAAATCCATTAAATAAGCACAAACCCCTTTTCTGTTAACAAAGCTTGGACAGGAATATCCAAGGAATCATGGGGAAGGAGGGAGAGAATTTGTTCTTCCAGACAAAGACCCAAAGTTTTTGTGGGGTGGTCTTTTAAAAAGCGGTCGTAGTAGCCTCCTCCATAACCAATGCGGTAGCCTTTTTGGTCAAAGACGAGACCTGGGACCAGACAAAGATCGATGGGTCCCTTATAGGCTGGAGTATTGGGTTCGATAAGCTGAAAGGGTCCTGGAACTAAGTCCTGGGAGCTTGTCACTTGACAGGGGACCATAGTTTTTGTTTTAGGAGTTGTCTTTGGAAGAAGGATGGTATGGTAGTGGCAAAATGTTTCAATCATGGTCTGGGTTGGAATTTCATCTTCAACACTGTAATAAGTAAAGATGGTTTGGGGTGGTAAGTTGCCAATATAGGAAAGTAATTGGTTTTCAAAAGCTTGCAATTTTTCTGGGGAAAAGTGTTTTCTTTTTTCAAGCCAATGGCTCCGATAGGTCTTTTTATTCATAAATCCTCCTAAAAATGACGAATAAGTAACAAAAAAGTAACAAATTTTAACAAAAGTGTTTCATTCTATATATACTTATATTATAATATAAAGTTGAAGAAAGTAGAATGAGGAGGAATGGAATGATTGTTTTTAATCATGTCTACAAGGAGTATAAAAATCGTGTAGAAGCTTTAAAGGATGTTTCTTTAACTATTCCTTCTGGTGATTTTGTATTTCTTGTTGGTGCAAGCGGAGCAGGGAAGTCCACAATGGTGAAACTACTCATACGGGAAGAGCAGGTAACAAAGGGATCAATTGAAATCGATGGTACAGATATTACGGCAATGCCTAAATTTAAAATCCCACAACTTAGACGAGAAGTAGGGGTTGTCTTCCAAGATTTTAGACTCCTACCTAGAAAAACAGTCTTTGAAAATATTGCCTATGCCCTTGAAATTACAGGGGAGAGTGGGAAAGAAATCCGAAACAGAGTAGGGGAAATCTTGCAAACAGTTCACTTGGAAGACAAAAGAGATTGCTATCCTAGAGAATTGTCTGGTGGGGAATCCCAAAGAGTCAGTATTGCTCGTGCCATGATTCATAGGCCCAAACTTTTGGTCTGTGATGAACCAACGGGAAATTTAGATTTTGAAACGGCAAAAGATATTATGGATGCCTTAAATCGTTTTAACGACAAAGGCGTTACTATTGTCATGGCAACCCACGCCAGGGAAATTGTGGATGCCATGCAAAAAAGAGTTGTGGCCCTAGATCAGGGCGAGATTGTTTATGACGAGGAAAGAGCAGGTTATTATGAAAATCCTCAGACAGTGTAAAAATATCATCCGAGAAGGGTTTGTGGGTATGTGGCGAAACTTTGGAATGACAGCAGCTTCTGTGGTTTCCATTACCTTCGTACTTTTGATGTTTGGGATTATTTCGCTTTTGGTTTTAAATGTAGAGCAAGTTGTTTTTGAATCAGGAGCTAAGCTGCAAAAAATTGTTGTTTTTTTTGAAAACAATACTCCAGAGGAGAAATTGATCCAAGTAGAAAAGCAATTCCAGGAAATGGACGGGGTAGATGGAGTGGAGTTTACCAACCAAGACCAAGCCCTAGATGAAATGAAGGATCGTCTAAAAGGAGATGACTACATTTTAGAGGGATTACCTGAAAACCCCTTGCCAGTTTCCTTTACTCTTCACTTAAGAAGTCTCGATGATGGAGAAAAGGTAGCTAAAGAAGCGAAAGCGATTCCTGGAGTATATAAAGTACAATATTTCAACGACCTAGTAGATAATATGCTAAGAATCTACCGGGGAGTTCGCCAAAGTGGGACAGTTGTCGTTGGGATTTTACTTTTAATTGCTATTATCCTTATCCACAACACCATTCGGATTACCCTACAAAACAGGCAAAGAGAAATCCAAATTATGCGTTATGTTGGGGCAAATAATTACTACATACGGGGGCCTTTCTTAATTGAGGGCTTATTCTTCGGATTGTTCGCCGGGATTTTATCCTGTCTTGTTCTGTATTTTCTTTATCAATATGCTTATAATCGATTTAACCCTCAACTTTTAAATATTTTGGGAGTTGGATTTTATAAATTAACGAAAAGAATGTCCCTGGACTTGTTTTTAATCTTAGCAAGTTTAGGAATGGGAATTGGTTATTTAGGCAGTGTTATTTCTGTCACTCGCCATTTAGACGTTTAGGAGGTTTTTGTGAAACATAAAGATTGGCTTCAAAGAGGTTTGTGTACGTTATTGGTAATGGCTAGTATGGCACCAGGAGTTGCCTATGCCTCCCAAAAAGACCTAGATAAGGTACAAACACAAAAGGGTAAAATTCAAGCACAATTAAAAGATCGCGAAACAAAAATTCAATCCACAAAAGCAGAAGTTTCTAGTGTAGCGGCAGACATCAAAGATTTAGACCAATCCATTACCACAGCTAGTCAGGAACTATCTTCTTTAATGAGTGAAATTAACGTTTTAGAAGGAGATATTGCCAAGGCTCAAGAAGAATTGG
>JASBZN010000159.1 GCA_029983435.1 Urinicoccus sp.
CCAGATTTTAACATAAGACAAGCAGCTGTTGTAGCTCCCACTGCACAGCTGCCTGTCGTATAGCCAAGACGTAGTTTTTGACCGTCTTGGATGATATATTTGTCTAATTTCATCGTGGATAAACCATATACAAAAGAGCATTGATAATAGAAGCTGCTACGTTGGATCCTCCCTTTGTGCCCACAGTTGAAATGGCTGGAACCTCAATTTTTCTTAACTCTTCTTTAGATTCAGCAGCTCCCACAAAACCTACAGGGACCCCAACGACAAAAGCAGGACTTACTTTTCCCTCTTTAGTCAGTTCAATCAAGCGAAATAGAGCCGTTGGAGCATTTCCTATAACAAATCCCTTCGCTCCATTTTCTACCGCTTTTTCCAAAGAACATGCCGACCGAGTCGTGCCTTTTTCCTTTGCTTTTTCTCGCACATCTTCATCATCAATATAGTAAACTAATTCACAAGAACTTTTTTCTAAAGCTGGCTTGTTAATCCCTTGGTAGGCCATTTTTGTATCTGTAAATATTTTAATTCCAGATTTAAGGGCCTCTTTCCCATGGGCAATAAAATCATTTTGGAAGACAATAATTTTTCTGTAGTCAAAATCCCCTGTAGTGTGAATCATTCTTTTAGCAATAACCATTTCTTCTTCTGAAAAATCCACATCTCCCATTACACCATCTATAATATCCATGCTTGTATTTTCAATTTTCATGGGCTCTTTAATGTACATCCTCTTCCTCCTTTAAAAAATCTTTAAATGTCTCTATGAGCTCGACATTTTCTTCATGGGTGCGAACAGCCATCCGAATATGAGCCCCCTCTAGACCAGAAAATCCATCACAGGTCCGGATTAAAAAACCACGTTCTAAGAAATATTGCAGGGCTTGGGTCTCCGTTCGATCCATTAATTTAATTAAAATAAAATTTGCTTGGCTGGGATAGACTTTTATTCCCTTTAATTCTTTTAGAGATTCTAGTAAAAAGTCTCTTTCCCTTTCTATATAATTTTTTGATTCCAGAATATAGTCCTCATCTTTAAAGATATAGCGACCAGCTATTTCTGCAAAAGCATTTACAGACCAGGGATTCAGTTCCATGCGTAATTTCTCCGCCAATTTTTTATTGGTGCATCCATAACCAAGTCTTAGGCCTGGCAGACCAAAGAACTTAGTTGCCGCACGAATAATAAATACATTTTCAAATTCATAGGGCCTAAAAAGTTCAATGGAATCATAGTCTTCTGGACAAAACTCAAAAAATGCTTCGTCTAAAACTAACATTCCCTTTTTATCCTTAACAATTTGATAGAGTTTTAGTAACTTATCTTTGGAAAGTCGCAATCCTGTTGGATTATTTGGGTTGCCCATGATGAGGATACTTCCTTCTTTAAGGCTTTCTGAAAGGCTGTCCATATTAACTCTCATTGCCTCATCTAAGGCAATGGAAACAATATTTTTATTGCGAATTTTTGCCCGCTCTTCGTATTCTCCAAAAGAAGGAATGAAAAATTGAACCGTTGAGTAATTACATAGAATGGAGTCAATAAGCTCCATAGACCCGTTGCCAACAACAACTTCATCTTTTTGACACTTTAAATAATCACTAATGGATTCTCTTAGTTCATTGTACTTTGTATCTGGATATACTTTCACCTTTTGAAATTCTTTAATCCATTGAAATTCTACACCTTTTGGGTAACCCAAAGGGTTAATATTACTAGAAAAATCAATGAGATTTTTGTCATATAATTTCGAATAAGTGTAGGTATCCCCACCATGTTTCATGCTCATATCTTCGACTTCCTCGCTAATAATAAACTCATGTAATGACGTTGATTAAGGATTTCCTCTCGGTTGGTTAATATCAATTGATCGTCAAAACTTACCCTTTGGATATAATAGTAGTCAAAATGATTTTCCTCCAGCTTATCCAAAATCATATCTAAATCTTTAACGGTTTTTAAAATAGCCACTGAATCAACGTCTTGTAAATTCATCTTTTCCGCATCATCAACGAGCAAAAACCGGTCGCCCTTTTCCACAACATTTTTTAAAATGGCATTGGCTCCAGCAAGAAAAGCCGGGATTCCAGGGACACATTCAATAGATAAATGGTCATATCTTTTTACATTAATCATATTCATGAAAGTAGAATAAATCATCGGATCTCCAATCGTTAGAAAAACTCCACTCTCATTGTCTCCAATGGTTTGGTCAATTTTTTCCATTGCCTTTAAATAGGTAATTGTTTTTGTTTGACCCATTGGAAAGTCTAAAAAAACTATTTTTTGGTCCTTGATAAAAGGCTTGGCCGTATCTAATGCCATGTTCTTTCCCTTGTTATTTAGGGCAAAAATCACATCTGCATTTTCAATGAGCCGAACAGCTTTTAAAGTCAATAAGTCAGGATCTCCGGGACCTGTTCCGATTCCATATAGTTTTTTCACACACACTCTCCCACTAGGTCTTTTGCTCTTTGTATAAATAGTTTGACGATTCCCTCTTCTTCCCCTAAGCCTTTCATTCGTACTTGGGTTTCCAATCCAGTTTTTTCAATAATAGATTTCAAAGAATCCTCATCATCTGACGACATGTCTTTTTTTGCATGTTCCCCTGCAACAATCATAAAGGGCTGCAAAATAACCTTTTTATTTCTCTTTACTAAATCTTCTAATATATCTTCAATGGATAAAGAGCCCTCTGCCGTAACTATAAAAACATGGTCCAGGCCCTTTTCTCTCAATTTCTTTTGTAAGTCAATATAATATTTATCACTTTCATGGTAGCTGCCATGACCAAAT
>JASBZN010000160.1 GCA_029983435.1 Urinicoccus sp.
TTGTCCCTTGTAGATATTTTTTTGAATGGCCTCATAGGTTCCCTGGTGGTCTAGTTGGTCCTTGTCTTTTAACTTGATAAGGTCCTTGGCATCAATAAAATCATAGCCCAGTGACTTGGCCAAAATTTTTGCATTTAAATATTCTCCCCGGCTCAGGACAAAATCTTTGGATTCTTTTTCTTCTAAGTCTTTTAAGGTTTCTTCTAGGTCTTTTTCCAAATCTTCATCTAAGCCCAAGTCCTCAATAATTTCTTTAAAGCGGTCTTCAATGGCCTTGAGCTTTTCTTGAGCTAAGGTCTCCTTGGTCTCACTCTCTTGAGTCAGGGTTTCCAAGATTTTCTTTAGGTCCCGGCTTCGACTTTTGGCTTCATAATAACTTTCCAAGAGATCTGTAACTTTTACATCTCCTTCAAACCGTCTACCTGGTGCAGATGCAACAATAATTTCTCGGTCCTCCCGGTCCTCAATAATTTTTTGGACCTTTTTAAATTGACCAGCTGAAGCCAGACTAGACCCGCCAAATTTTGTCACATTAATCCCCTTGATTTGCTCCAAGTGGTAGGGAGTTTTTTGGTAGACACAGTGGTTGAGCCAGTTGGAAAAAAACAAGCTTCCGCTGGATCGCCAGTTCATTAAAATTTCTCCCTGGGGATTGTCATCTTTATAATAGTTTTTTGCCGGCTTTGTGTCCAAGCCCCTGGAAAGGTCCCGTAGATATTCTTCATGAAGGGTTTCCTTGTCATATTCCCAATGGCCAAAGGAAAAAATAAAGCGGTGGTCTAGGGTTGTGGCTAAGCCCACGCCAGTATCTTCCCTTGAAGATAGAACCTTTAGGTTGGGAATCTCCTTTAGGGCTTCTTCTTCCACATAGGTGTAGCGGGATTGAGGAACAAAAAAACCATCATCAAAGCCTTTTAAAATGGGATCTTCTAGCTTTTTTTCATAGGGATAAATTCCAAAAATCTTTTCTTTCACTTCTCTTTTTGGAATACCAAAGTAGTGGTAGAGGGCAGCTTGAGCTGACCAGCAAATAAACATGGTGGAAAAAACTTGTCTTTGCGCAAAGTCAAAGATTTTTTGCAGCTCTTTCCAGTAGATGATCTCTTCATAGTCCATCCTCTCTACAGGAGCTCCAGTGATAATCATGGCATCAAATTTTTCCCCTTTGATTTGGTCATAGGTTTTATAAAATTTTTCCAGTCGGTCCTGGTTGGAATGGGTCCCTCGATAGGAATTCATCCGAACCAGGTCAATATTCATTTGTAGGGCTGAATTAGAGAGCATCCGCAAGAGTTGGATTTCCGTTTCTTCCTTTTTAGGCATTAGGTTTACTATGGCAATCTTGATAGGCCGAATATCTTGGTGGCTGGCCTGGTCTTGGGTCATGGTGAAGATTCTCTCTTCTTCCAGAAGATCTTGATCAATTAAATGATCCGGCAAAATTAAAGGCATTTTTTCCTCCTTGCTCTCCAGGTAATTTAAGCTCTTAAGGCTTGATCTAGATCGTCAATAATATCTTGTGGATCTTCAATTCCCACTGACAGACGAATTAAGTTTTTCTCAACACCAGCTTCTTTCAGTTCTTGGTCACTAAGTTGACGGTGAGTTGATGTAGCTGGGTGAAGGGCGTGGCTACGAACATCAGCAACATGTACTACTAGGCTAATGAGTTTTAGAGAGTCAATCAGTTTCGAAGCTTCTTCCACTCCTCCCTTTACTCCAAAGGAGATAACGCCACTGCCTGCCTTTAAATATTTTTTTGCGTTTTCATAGGATGGAGATTCTTCTAAAAATGGGTAGCGGACCCATTCCACTTTTTCATGACCTTGCAGGAACTTGGCAACTTTTAAGGCATTGGAGGAATGTTTTTCCATTCTCAGGGCTAGGGTTTCTGCTCCTAGGTTGGTTAAGAAGGCGTTAAAGGGACTGAGGGATGCTCCAAAATCTCTTAAGTAAACGGCCCTCGCTCTAGTTAGGTAGGCTGCTGGTCCAAAACTTTCTGTATAGGAAAGGTCGTGGTAGGCAGGGTCTTTTTCCGTTAAAAGAGGGGTTTTACCTTGGCTCCAATCGTAATTTCCACTGTCAATGATAAGGCCTCCAATACTAGTGGCATGGCCATCGATGTACTTGCTTGTAGAATGGATAATAACGTCTGCTCCATGTTTAAAAGGTTGGCATAGGGCAGGGGTTGCAAAGGTATTGTCCACAATTAAGGGCAGATGGTGCCGATGGGCAATTTCTGCCAGCTTTTCAATATCCAAAACTTCTGCACTGGGGTTGGATATTGTTTCTGCATAGATGGCCCTGGTATTTTCTTGGATGGCATTTTCAAAGGCTTCAAAATCATTATATTTTACAAAAGTGGATTCTATACCCAATCTCTTTAAACTATTGGCAATAAGAGAATAGGCTCCTCCATAGATGTTGTTGGCCGAGACAACATGGTCCCCCGCTTGGGCTAACGTTAAAAGAGCCAACGTCACTGCCGCTTGGCCAGAAGAAACGGCTACAGCTCCAATTCCGCCCTCCAAGTCACTTATTTTCTTTTCCAAGACTTCCACTGTAGGGTTACTTAGGCGAGAATAAAAATGCCCGGGAGTTTTTAGGTCAAAAAGGTCCTGAACATCTTGGGTCTTATCAAATTTAAAGGTAATGGATTGGTTAATGGGGGTAATTCTAGGTTCACCATTTTTTGCTTCATATCCACCTTGAACGCATAAAGTTTCTAGTCTTTGTTTTTTTGTCATTTTTCTCCTCTTTTCTTTTCCAATAAAAAAAGCTTCCGCCCCAAAAGGACG
>JASBZN010000161.1 GCA_029983435.1 Urinicoccus sp.
AAAATACCAGAGAAAATATAAATTCTCTCTGGTATTTGGTCCAACTTTATGGGGGGCACCATATTTCTGTTCATAGCCTTTTTCCCACTTAAAGATACATCAAATCATTTCCTAAACCCCTAATTCAATGCCCCTAAGCTTTTTTATAAAAACTTCGATTTTAAATTGGTCCAATAATTATCTTTATTTAAAGTGACTCGTTTGATTTCTTTTTTGCTCATTCGAATATTAATTTTTTTCAACTGGCGATAGGTATATTCTACGCCATCTACTACCAACAAGGAGGAATTGCTATACCGTCTTTCAGGGACAATAGTTGTAATAATGTCTCCAGGGATGACAATGGAGTTAGGCAGGCTCCTGTAGGCGGAGGAAGTCAGCGGGTTTAGAGGGGTGATTTCCAGGGCTTCCATAGTGGGGTAGATTAAGGATCCACCAGCAGAAAAGTTGTAGCCTGTGGATCCAGAGGGTGTAGCTACTAACATGCCGTCGCCTGAAAATTTTTCTACATGGTGGCGGTTTAAAAATAAATTTAAGTGGATGACCTTGGAATGTTGGGCTTTAATGACAATTTCATTGAGGGCTGTAAGGTAGAAGTTTCTATTTTTTGTAAAAACTTCTGCCCCAATAAGGGAAAGATTCTCAATCATGTAGTCTTTCTTTTGATAGGCATCTAAAAATCCATCTAACTGGTCAGGGATAATTTCTTGATAAAAGCCTAGGTGACCGGTGTTGATACCTACAATGGGGATGCTGGGAAAGCCTGTTTTATTGATGGCTTTAATAAAGGCTCCGTCTCCACCAACAACAATGGTGAGTTCTGCATCTTGGTTAAAGTCCAGGCTAGGTTGGTAGCCGCGATTTTTAAGTTTTTCCATGAGTCTCTTGGTAACTCGACGAGATTCATAGTTTGAATTTGAGATAATATTTACAATAGACTGGTTGGTCAAGGTAAGCTCCTTTAGAATAAATGATATAGTTATTTCTTCTATCAGTTTAATGCAAAAGTCTTTAACTTACAAGGGAACGAATAAAAAAAGATCCACGTGGCTCTTTTTTTATTGAAGGGTTAAAAGAAAGTTTAAGAGAATCCAAATAATTTTTGAAATAAGGTCTAGGGTAATAAAGGAAATACTATACCAGCCCAAAAATTGAATTTTGCTGGTTCCCTTGAGGCGGTGCCATAGGAGGGCTTGGGCAAATAGGCAGCTGATGCAATAGTAAATAAGAGTGGCCCAAATAGTTGGAGTGAGGGCTCCTAGCATATTAAAACCTAAGACACCCTTGCGGGGATAGAGGAAGAAAAGAATTCCTAGAACGATTTGGCATAAGGACCAGTTGGCTAAGCAACCAATGTTTCTTAAGGAGGGTTCAATCTTTAAGGGGACATGGTCGTAGGCAACGCTGTGGGCCTTATAGAAAATAAAGACGGTCATAAGAATCTTTAAAAGTCCGTAAAAAATAGCTGCATAGGACCTGCCAACTACGGCAATAGGTAGGAGGCAAAAGACTAGGCCGATAATGGCCAAGAAAAGGACACCTTTTTTTCCTGTTTCGTGAAGTTTTTCTAGCCCGTCATAAATGTGGTCGTGGACAATTTCCATATAGTCGTCAAATTTTTCTGTTTTAGCTGACGTCTTTTTAGGGTGAAGGGGTTTGTCGTCTGGTGAAGAGGGGGCTTCTAAATCTTCTTTTGTCAAGGAAAAAGCGGTGGTTTTTTCTTTGTTCTTTTCTTTTTTTACAGAGGGTTTTTTAGACTTTTTCTTGTCTTTGGAAAAGATTCCATTTAAGGAAGTCTTTATTTGGTCTGTAAAAGATTTTTTTGTTTCTTCTTCTAATAAATCAGGGGTAAAGATAATTTTTTGGGACTTAGATAGGTCGTTTTCTTCCAAAGAATCCATCTCTTCAAAATCCAAGTGGTTAAAGGTATCTGGATAGTAAAGATAGTCGCTGTCTTCCTTTGTTTCCAAATGCATATTTCGTTGGCGAATCCGTTCCAAGCGTTTTTTATTTTCCAATTCAGAATGTTTTTGTTGGGCAATTTTATCTTTGTTGACATGATTTTTTTCCACAAAATCCTTTAAGACTTTGGCGTCACTGGTAAAGTCAATGGATTCAGGGCTGGCTTTTTGCTCAATATTTTCCATGGGAACTTTTTCTGCATCGGTAATATTTTTTTGAATGTCTTCTTGAGGAGCGGGTTGACTTTTCAGAGCAGAAAAAATACTGTATTCGTCATCTTCCTCGTGAATAAAGGAATGCCAAAGATTTTTTATCTTAGAAGAGAAGCTGGTAGACTTTTCTTGGTTCTTGGAAGTATCTAGGGGTTTTTCTTCTCTTGGCCTTGGATAGCTTTTTTCCAAATCCTTAGGGGTTTCTTTCTTTTGAGTAAAAGGAAGGTCCGCTTCTTCAGGCTGGGGAGAGCTTATTTTTTTTATGGGTTGGGTATTATTTTTTGTGGATGTTGGTTCTGGATTTTCAGGTTTTTTTGGCCCAATAAATTTCGGGTCATCTTCTGTTTGGTCCACAGTGTGGCGGGTAATTTCTGAATTAATCCTCTCATCCACTTCTTGGATTAAGTCAACTAAATTACTGGTAGTGTGCATGGTTTGTTCGATAGATTTTGGCCCGTCAAGATGTGGATCCTGGTCTGTTCTCTCTTCTTGTACGGGAGGGTAAGATCTTGTGGATGACATACTTGAAAATGGTTGTTTTGTTCCACAGCGGTGACAAAATTTTGCGCCTTCTACTAATT
>JASBZN010000162.1 GCA_029983435.1 Urinicoccus sp.
CCAAGACTATTCTTTTAGAAGGAGCTCTTTTTGACGCCTACACTATTCGCCAAACATCTAAAAAATTTGGACTGAGAACAGAAGCCTCTACCCGGTTTGAAAAGGGAATGGATCCAAATTCCTGTAAAAATGCAGTAGACCGCTTATGCGTTTTGGCAAAGGACCTTGGAGCTGCCAAGGTAGCCAAGGGCTTTTATGACGTAAAGACCAAGGAAATCCCAGATCGGGAAATTTCTCTAAGAAAAGAAAAAGCCAACCGTCTTTTGGGAACAGAATTGACCTTAGACCAAATGGCTCATTATTTACAGGGCCTAGGAATTGAAACAGAAAAAAGGGAAGAAGGCTTGTTGGCCAAAATCCCAAGTTTCCGTTTGGATTTAAATATTGAAGAAGATTTAATAGAAGAAATCGGAAGACTTTATGGATTCCACAACATCACTCCCCAACCCTTAAAGGGGAAACTAACAAGAGGAAGCAAGCCTGCTAACCGAGTTTTAGAGGCTAAGTTAAAGGAAGACTTGGCTGCTCTTGGCTATAATGAGTGGATGACTTTTTCCTTTATGAGTCCTAAAGCTTATGACTTGTTAAACTTAGATGCCGACTCTCCTTTGAGAAAAAATGTGGAACTTTTAGATCCTCTGGGAGAAGAGTATAGCGTAATGCGAACCACTCTTCTACCAGACACTCTAGAAGTTTTGGCGAAAAACATGAGTCGGAAAAATAAAGAGGCCTTTGGCTATGAGTTTGGAAATACCTTTAGTCTAGACCAAGATAAAGACCACTTGCCGACAGAACATAAACGTCTATCGATTGGTTTTTATGGGGAAGAGGATTTTTACTTCTTAAAGTACACGATTCAACGGATCTTCAACCATGCTGGAATTGGAGAAATCACCTTAAAGAGAACAAAGCAAACCTACCTTCACCCAGGACGGAGTGCGGAAATTTTTGTGGGAGATGAATCTTATGGCTTCTTTGGAGAGGTTCACCCCAAGGTACTGGACCATTATAAGATGAAGAAGCGAGCCTATGTGGCGGAAATTGATTTTCAAAAAATGGTGGAAGCGGATAAAATTGCTCTTACCTACGAAGATCCAGGTAAGTACCCAAGTGTCGTTCGGGACCTGGCCTTTATATTAGATGACCGGGCAGAAATTGGACAAATGAAGGAAATTGTTCTGCAAGAAGTAAAGGGTCTTTTGAATCATTTCGAGGTGTTTGACATCTACCGAGGAGATTCTATTGGTCAAGGAAAGAAGAGTGTTGCTTTTAATATGGAATTTAAGAGCAAGGACCATACTTTGAAAGAAGAGGAAATCAATCCCCGAGTTGAAGCTGTGATTCAACGGATTGAAAAAGAGCTAAAGGGGCGGTTAAGAGACCAATAAGTGAAAGGGGCTTGTCATGGAACGGATTAAAGTGAATATAGATGGAATGGATTTTTATGTCGTTGGAAGTGAGGACAAAGAAGCCGTAGAGGATATGGCTTGCGAACTAACGGAGAGAATCCAGGAAACCAACAAGACCAATTATCGCTTAAACCAAGTCCAAGGCTTGGTGTTAACGGCTTTAAATTTATTAAATGACCTCCATGAAACAGAGAAAAACATGGAAAGCCTAGTAGCCAAGGATCCGGAAAATCAAAAAACCCACCAGCTACAAGAGGAAAAGGAAGCTTTAAAAGAGGAAGTAGAAGAATTAAAAGAGCAAAAGACGAAGCTAGAAGACCGTTTTTCAGGCTTTCAAAAAGAAAAAGAAGACTTGGATAAGGACTTGCGGTCCACAAAGGCAAGCCTGGAAAAGCTCAAAAGAGACTTAAGAGATTCCCAAGAAAAGGCCCGTGTGTTGGAAGAAAAAGAAAAGGGCTATGAAGATAAAATCTACCAAGACCAATTAACCATTGTGGACCTGCAAAAAGAACTATCCCTCTTAAAGGGGAGGGAAGACGAGTGAAGTCTGTAGAAGTTTTAGCTCCTGCAGGTTCCATGGAAGCCTTTAAAGCGGCTTTAGCCCATGGAGCAGATGCGATTTATTTAGGAGAAAAGAATTTTTCCGCCCGAGCCCATGCCCAAAACTTCAGCTTGGAAGAAATTCAAGATGCCGTTAACTTGGCCCATATTTATGGGGTCAAGGTTCACGTGGCTATGAATACCCTCTTGGCAGACCAAGAGTTACTACCAGCTGTGGACTTGGCGAAAAAATTAGCAAAAATCGGAGTGGATGCACTAATCGTCCAAGATTTAGGATTGATACGGTTGCTTCGCTCCGTTTTGCCCTATATGGAATTACATGCCAGCACCCAACTGACCATCCACAATGTGCAAGGGGCAAGACTTTGTAAAGAAATGGGTCTTAGCCGGGTGGTCCTTAGTCGGAAAACACCCTTAGAAGAAATAAAACGAATAAAAGAAGAAGTGGACATTGAACTAGAAGTCTTTGTTCACGGAGCCCTTTGTGTTTGCTATTCTGGTCAATGCACCATGTCTTCCTATATTGGAGGGCGGTCTGGAAATCGGGGGAATTGCGCCCAGCCCTGCCGGAAAAGCTACAAAATTATCCAAGGGGGAAAAGTCTTAAAAGATGCCTATGTTTTAAGTCCTAAGGACCTTTGGACCATGGATGATTTAAAGAAATATTTGGACTTGGGTGTTGATTCTTTTAAAATTGAAGGTCGGATGAAAAAACCATCTTACGTTGCTTATGTGACAGAAATGGTTGCCAAGGCCTG
>JASBZN010000163.1 GCA_029983435.1 Urinicoccus sp.
AAAAAACTGACCTCCTTAAGTTGGTTTATTAGTCCAACTTTTGGGGGTCAGTTCAAACTTCCATAGTCTTTTACTCTCTACTTAAAATGCTGGGATAACAGCACCCTTGTAGTTTTCTTCAATATATTTACGGCAAGCATCTGAATGTAATACTTCCATGAATTTTTGGAATTTTTCTTTCTTTTCATCCCCTTGGCGTACGGCAATGATGTTGGCATAAGGGGAATCCTTGTCTTCCATTAAAATACTTTCTTTCACAGGGTCTAGACCTGCTCCTAAGGCGTAGTTGGAATTAATTACGGCTCCAGCCACTTCCTTATAAGATCTTGGAATACTTGGAGCATCCAAGGCTGTGAACTTTAATTCTTTAGGGTTGGAAGTAATGTCTTTTTCTGTCACATTTAAGTTACTTGGGTCGTTTAATTTAATGACACCAGCTTTTTCTAATAAAAGCAAGGCCCGACCACCATTCGTGGCATCATTGGGGATTAAAATTTCATCTCCCTTTTGTAATTCATCAATAGACTTGTACTTATCTGAATAAAAGCCAATAGGTTCTAAGTGAACA
This sequence comes from Urinicoccus sp., assembly GCA_029983435.1. Taxonomy (GTDB): domain Bacteria; phylum Bacillota; class Clostridia; order Tissierellales; family Peptoniphilaceae; genus Urinicoccus. The sequence continues at coordinate 569 of JASBZN010000163.1, forward strand.
CTGCCAAGGCTCGTTAATTTTACGCCACGATCTTTGATAAAATCATCTAAATAAGGTTTGTGTTGGAAGAAGTTGGCGTCTAATTCTCCTTGGTCCAAAGCCAGGTTTGGCATAACGTAGTCATCAAACGTTGTGATTTCTACTTCTAGGCCTGCTTTTTCAAATTCTGGTTCCAAAGCCTTGATCATTTCTTCATGAGGTACAGGACTTACGCCAATGTGAATCTTATTGTCTTCTTTAAGGGTTGCTTCTCCACCTGCATTGTTGGCAGCTTGATCTTTTCCTCCGCATGCGGTTAATAATAACACGCAAGATAATAAACTGACTAAAAGTGTTTTTTTCATTAAAATCTCCTTTACTTTTTATTGGTTTTAAGGGCCAGCCGGTTTCCTATCCATTGGACCAGCTGGACAATAACAATAATACAAATAACGCTCATCCATAGGATATCCAGCTCATTTCGGAAGTGGCCATAGCGGGTGGCAATTTCTCCCAAACCACCGCCGCCTAGCATTCCTGCCATAGCTGAATAACCAATGATGTTGATAATGGTCATGGTCATGGCGTTAATAATCGCGGGTAAACTCTCCGGTAGGATGACCTTCGTTAAAATTTGGCCGTTAGTAGACCCCATGGCCTTGGCAGCTTCAATTAGGCCATCATCTACTTCCAAAAAAACCCCTTCCATAATTCGAGCGACAAAGGGAATTGCCGCCACCGTTAAGGGTACAATGGCTGCTGTAGGGCCAATGGTCTTATTGACCAAGAGCTTCGACAAGGGGTAGACCACCATGATTAAAATCACAAAAGGAAAACTCCTTAGGGTGTTAATGATGGTGTCTAGGACTTGATACAGCTTAGGTTTGGGGTTTAATCCTTCAGGCCTTGTAACAATTAAGACAAGGGCCAAGGGAATTCCCACCACCATGGAAAAAAGGGATGAGAAAAAGACCATATAGAGGGTGTCGGGAATGGATGGGACTACAATGGTCATAAATTTTTCCATCATTTAAGCACCTCCACATAGACTCCTGTTTCCTTCATAAAATCTAGGGCCTTTTTCACCTGGTCTGGGTCGCCTAAAACTTCTACATTCATATAGCCAAAGTCCTTGACATCTACCCGGTTCATATTCCCAGAAATTAAATTAATTTCCACATCAAAATCCTTAATACACCGAGACAAAATGGGCTTACCCACTGTTTTGTCATCGTAGGCTAAACGTAAAACCCGCCCTTGATATTTTTCTAGGTCCAGAGCTGGCTCATGGACGTCTGTTTCCCTAAGGGAAGAAATAAAATTTTGGGTTTGCTTGGTCTTCGGTGCTCGAAATAAATTCTCTACCGTATTTTCTTCAATAATCTTTCCATTTTCCATGACGGCAATTCGGTCGCAAATATCCTTGGCTACTTCCATTTGGTGGGTAATCATAATAATAGTCGTATTTAAATCTCGAACAGTTTTTTTCAAGGTGTCTACTACCATCCTGGTGTTAATGGGGTCTAGAGCCGAAGTCCCTTCATCGCTTAAGAGAATCTTAGGGGAAGTTGCTAGGGCTCTGGCAATAGCTACCCTTTGCTTTTGGCCCCCAGACAAAGCACTGGGATAGGCTTTTTCCTTATCCTTAAGATCAATAAAGTCCAAAAGCTCATGGACTCGCTCTTGAATCTTTTCCTTGGGCCACTTTTGGATTTCCAAGGGATAGGCAATATTATCATAAACTGTCTTTTGTAAAAATAAATTAAAATGTTGAAAAATCATTCCAATATCTTTTCTCTGATTTAAGAGGTCTTTCTTATTCAGAGCCAAGATATCCACTCCGTCAATGGTGATTTCCCCTTGGGTTGGTTCTTCCAAGCGGTTTAAACATCGAACTAAGGTTGATTTCCCAGCGCCAGATAGGCCGATGATTCCATAGATTTCACCCTTATTAACGTGAAAACTCACATCATCCACCGCCCGAAAGCTTTTGCCTTCGTTGGTAAATTCTTTCACTAAATGAGAAACTTCAATCATCCCTGGTCCTTTCTATTATAAAATAAAAAAACTCTCCGATATGGAGAGATTTGTACAATCATCTATCGGTTTTCCGCTGGAATTAGCACCACGCAAATGCAGGTTGCTGGGTTTCACAGGGCCAGTCCCTCCGCCA
>JASBZN010000164.1 GCA_029983435.1 Urinicoccus sp.
AGCAAGTAATGATATCCAACGGGCAACGAAAATTGCCAGAGCCATGGTTACACAATTTGGGATGACCAAGGAACTTGGAACCATTACTTACGACACAGATGATGAACAGGTCTTTATGGGACGGGACTTCAGTCGTGGCCGTCATTTTTCTGAACAAACAGCTAGTTTAATTGATCGTGAAGTCAAGGCCATTATTGACCAAGCCTATAAAAAATCTGAGGCACTTTTAAAAGAAAATATGGACACTCTTCTTAGAGTTTCCGAAGCTCTTTTAGAAAAAGAAACCATTAATCGAAAAGAATTCGAAGATTTATTTTTAGGTCAAGTGGAACCAAGCTACGACGCTTCTCACGTGGATACCTTCAAAGAAGAGGATATTTCGGAAGAGGCAAAAAAAGCTTTAAAAGAAAAAAGAAATCTTCCAGATGAAAATTCAAAAGAGGAAGAGTAAAAAAAGCACGCTAGGCGTGCTTTTTTATGTATACAAGAGAAAATCTCCCTAGATAGAAAAATTGATTTTGAACATCCTTTGAAAAATCATTGACAAGACTTTTTTATTTAAGTATGCTTAGTATAAGAAATAAAGTAAGAACGTTTTCGTGAAGATATTACTTGTATTAAGGAGGTAGCTATGACTAGTCACAATCAATCACGTAAAATGAACTTGAAAAGCTTTGATAAGGCTTTACTTATGTCGATGCTTCTTGTAATTATTCTCACTATTATCCAAATTATTGGACTGAAACAAGTGGGCGATGGAAAGTTTGAAAGTCTTGGATGGACAGTGAATGTCTATCGCATTAGCAAGGTATTATTTATTGTAAGTATCCTTATTTTCGCCTATACTATTTATGCTCGAGGGAAAAAGGGACAAAACTTAAAGACTCTAAGCAATATTATGACTCTTGCAGGACTTATTTCTTATTTACTCTATTTTATAGGGGCAAATTCAATTTTTAAATCTTTTGCCAATATGCTCCAAGGATATAAAAATCTTATGGGCAACAACCTAGGGGGTGCTTTTGCTTCTGCCTTTAGTGGATATAATGAGATTTCTAATATTTCATCGGCTCAGGAGACCTTTGTATCCATCTTTATGATTTTAAGTCCTGTCCTTTTGGCTGTGGCAGCATACTTGCTCTATAAGAAAATTTACAATCATGTGGACCGAAAAGTAGGGGGAAATACTACTTTCTCTACCTCAAAAATTCAGGATAACTTTAAAAAGACAAAGGAAACATTTAATCAAAAGTTTGATGAAATGAAGGCGGATAATATTGACGACTACGATGTAGAAAGTCCCGAAGATTTAGAAGCAACGCGAGTTTTTCATAAGAATGAAGAGTTTTTTAATGAAGACCAAGAAGATGTTGACGACTACAGAGAAACTTATGATGACGATAATGATTCTCTAGGTTATGAAGAGGAAGATACTTACTCTTCTGATAAAAGACAAAATAAAAATACAGATGGTCTACAAAAAGCTATCAAGATAGGCGGAATAATAGTAGCTATTGTGATTCTAGCTCTTGTTGGGAAGTTTGCTTTAGATAAATCCAAGCCAGATGCAGTAGTTGACACCAGTGAGATTAATATTGAGTTAGATGTTACGGGTGTAGATGGATACGGAACAGCAGAAGCTCTAGTTACTGGAGATTTCATCTTAAAAGATGTAAAAGAAGATGTAGACCGTTATGCCCTGCTAGAATATCTTGAAAGTCTCCCAGTAGAAGTGAATAAAACAGAAAAATTGAAAAACGGGGATGAAGTAACAGCAATTCTAAAATTAGAAAAGGGAGATTATAAAATAAAGTTCGATCAAGAAGAAATTAAACAAACTGCAAAAGTTGAAGGACTTCCTAAATTGATCAACGGAATTAAGACGATTCCTTCTGAAACGTTAAGTAAGATTGACTCAAAAATTAAAAAGGAAATTCAAAACTATGTAGGAGATTCTGTAAAGAACTTAAAGATTGAACAAGTCCGCCTCTACGAAGAACTTGTGGATGAGGAATCCATTGCCAATATTGGAGAAGATGCTATATCTCCTTATAATTTGGTTTATCTCTACCAAGTAGAATACGATACATCCTATGACCATGTTTCCAGGATTTTTGTTTATAATGTAAGTGAATTTTCTGAAAGAAATGGAGTTGTCATTTATGACTTGTATCGAGATAGTTACTATGACTCTGCAGATTTGGAAGATCTTGAAAATAATTTGAAATACGGAGGATACACAGAAGTTCCAGATTTTCGAAAAGAGGTTACACCAGAAAAGACAGTAAATAAGGAAGAAGAAGCTGCCAAAGAAGCAGAAAAGCAAGCAGAAGCTACAGCTAAAATGAAAAAATTAGCAGAAGGCTTAGTAAATTCCAATCGAACCATTAAAGATAAAGGGAATATACGGGTGTCACCCAATTTAAATGCGGATGTTGTCGTCCAACTGAATAAGGGGGATGTAGTTCATATTTATGATACGGTGATTAGCGGAGAAAGAATTTGGTGCCAGGTAGAGACTGGCAATGAAAATGGAGATTATTATAGCGGCTGGATTTCCAACCGAGTCTTAGATATTTAAAAAGTTTATTTTAATAAAAAGAACCGAGCCTTTTTGTGGTGACCCCATAAAGTTGGACCAAATACCAGAGAGAATTTATATTTTCT
>JASBZN010000165.1 GCA_029983435.1 Urinicoccus sp.
AATTGCAAATATAGCCCAGGGAAATAGGGAAATCGCTCCAGAGGAAATTGTAGGAGACCTTAAGGCCGTTTTAAGAAAGGCCAGCCAGGAAGACCTGGCTATTGAAGAAAAAAATAGACAAGACGCCAAAGAGGCTTTAAAGGTTTGTGAAGAGTGCATAGAAAACAACCAGCTGGACATGAAGCTTATTGGCAGTGCCTATACCTTTGACCGCAGTAAACTCTTATTTTACTTTACAGCAGATGGTCGGGTGGATTTTAGAAATTTAGTGCGAGATTTAGCAAGAATTTATAGAACACGGATTGAACTGAGACAAGTAGGCGTTCGGGATGAAGCAAAATTTTTAGGAGGTTTGGGAAACTGCGGTAGAAAGTGCTGCTGTTCCAGTTTTTTACGGAGGTTTGAACCAGTGACCATTAAAATGGCCAAGGACCAAAACCTATCCCTTAACTCTTCAAAGATTTCCGGTATTTGTGGCCGGCTTATGTGCTGCCTTCGTTATGAACAAGAAGGCTATGAATGCATGCATAAAAAAACCCCCTTTATTGGAGAATTGGTAGAGACGGAAAAGGGTCCAGGAGTGGTTGTTGAAAGGGAACTCTTAAAAGGAAAAGTGAAGGTCCTGTTCCAAGATGAAAATGCCACTAGAGAAACTTTCTCTATCCAAGACCTTAAAAGAACCTATCAAAAAGAATCCAAACCTTCCTATTACAAAGAGGAAGATGGGGAGCTTGAAGAGGAATTATAAGAAAAGGTCCAGATTCAAAAACCATTGAATTTGGACTTATTTTTATAGGAGGACCTATGAAAATACATAAAAAAATAAATGAAATTTTAGGCCTGGACCAGTTTTCTACCCGGGCCTACCTCTACTTTTTATCGGCCTTATACTTTGTAGGCGATGGAATTGGGTATAGTCCAGATCCCAGGATTCCTGGCTTCTTGTCTACCCTGGTCTTCGTACTTTTTGCCCTTGTTATTGCCTGTAGTCTCCACGGTTTGGCTTTACTTTTACTAAAGGGAAGCCCCTACCAAAGACTTTTGGATCTTATTCCTCCAGGCCTATTTATCTATGCCCTAGACCAGTGGGTTTTTTCTATTCAAACAGATGGGATGTTTTCTGACGGCTTTGCCTATGGTTTTATAGCGGTAATCTTTATCCTGGAACTTTTCTTTATTCGCATCTTAAGGGCGAAAAGTCTAAAGGGATGGAAAATTCCTTTGGTGGTTCTGGCTCTTATCCTTCAAGGGGGATTTTTTTCCTTTCTTCTCTTACCAGGATTTCCTCCAGTGGGAACAAAAGCTATCCGCTTTAAAGAAACAAAACTTCCTAAGGCTCAGGCTCGAGAAGTAAGTTATGGAGAAAAAAGCCCCAGGGTAAATTTATCGGCCTATGCCTCATACAGTGGTTGGAACAAAAAATTTAGGGATTGGTATTGGGGCTATTCTCTGAACCAAGTTCCCTTGGCTGGGAAGGTTTATTTGCCAGAAAATAAAAATGCTCCAGTCCTGTTTTTCCTCCATGGTAACCACCAGATGACGATCCCAAGTCACTTGGGTTATGACTATCTAGGTCGCTACTTGGCTAGCCAGGGCATAGCTACAGTCAGCGTAGACGAAAACTGCCTCAATGGCTTTTTGGGAAAAGGTGTAGGCAATGAAAATGACGCCAGGGCTATTTTGCTTCTAGAAAATATCCGCTATCTCTTTCAGGAAAATAAAAATCCCCAGTCTCCGTTCTATCAAAGCTTTCAAGAAGAGGAAGTTTACTTAGGGGGACACAGCCGGGGAGGAGAAGCAGCTCATCTGGCTGCGGATTTTAGCAGGCAAGAAGTTTACCCAGACAATGGAACGACCTCTCTCAACTACCCCTTGTCTGTTAAGGGAGTTATTACCCTTTCTCCTACCAGCGCCCAGTACACACCAGCCGGACACTTTTCTGCCCTCAAGGACGTCAACTACCTGACCATTCACGGGTCCCACGATTGTGATGTCAGTGATTTTATGGGAGATGATGGCTATAATCATGTGGCATTGAAAGACCCGGATAAGAAAAAAATGGCCCTTTATGTAGGCTATATGAACCACGCCAGATCCAATGAAAAATGGCGTCGAGACCGAGAAGCTCCTTTGGGATTTTTATATAACGAAAAAGACCTACTCTCCCGGTCCCAGCAAGAGACCATTGTAGCCCAAAGCATTTTAGGCTTTTTAAAAGATTCTATAGAAGGGAAAGAGGATTTTTTCCAAGATCCTAGAGAAGTTTTGCCAGATAGTATCTACTACATTAAAAAGCAAAGAGGCGGGGAAGAGACCCTTACAGACTTTGAAGAAGATTATCAGCTCTTAACCAATAGCCTAGGAGGGCGGAACCAGGTAGAAGGAGCCCGGACCTTTCGTGAAATGGAACTAGACTATACTGGCGGGGGACCCTTTGTGCAAAAACATGGTCTGAAGTTGGGCTTTAATAGAAGAGCCTCCTACCAAATGACGATTCCAGCCAATGATTTTACAGGCGTTCAAGGCGTGGCTATAGATGGTATGAATCTGGAGCTGGATCCTGTCAACTTAGAAGTGGAAATCCAAGACCAAGAGGGAAGAAGTTTAGTATTAGGGCAAGACCCCCAAAACCTCCAAG
>JASBZN010000166.1 GCA_029983435.1 Urinicoccus sp.
ATAGATAAACCCGCTATATTCGCTGTAAATCCAATATTTACTTGCCTGGAACACAATCTTAGGACAATCTTAAATATCTTAGAAAGTTCTTAATTCCTTCATCCAAAATGTCATTTTTTATTCTTACTTTCGATTCCTAAAAAATTTTTCCTTCCCTTCTTCCAAGCTGTAAACTTTTCTTTTTCATGCTATACTTAAATAAAAGTGAAGGGGGAAATTTAATGAAGGCTTTAATTGTCTATAATGGTGGTTTAGGTAAGGATTATATCCTATATGATGTAGTAAAAGATCTTATCGGGGAGGCCCAAAACCTAAAAATCGATTTAATCCCCAAGAGTAATGAAGACCTCTTAGTTATGGAGACGGCTCGGGGAACCCAAGTTTTAGGCCTAGATTTTTCTCCTGCCTTTGTCCTCTTTTTAGACAAGGACCTTTTCTTGGCCCGGGCTTTAGAATCCATGGGCTACCCTGTTTTTAATTCCCCCAAGGCCATTGAAATTTGTGACGATAAGAAAAAAACCTACCAAAGCTTGGAAGGTCTTCCCATGCCAAAAACTATTTTTTCTCCCCTCCTCTACCATCCCAAGGAAAATAAGGCCTATTGCCAAAAAATTTGGGAAAATTTAGGCCCTTCTTTAATTGTAAAAGCCGCCAAAGGATCCTTTGGTCAACAGGTCCAACGAATTACAAGCCTTGAAGACCTTCTCCAGTGGACAAGAGAAAATTCCACCTCTTCTTACTTAATCCAAGAATCTATTGAGGAAAGTTTGGGCCGGGACATCCGTGTCGTCATCGTTGGGAATAAAATTCTTGGCGCCATGGAAAGAAGAAACCAAAAAGACTTCCGGTCCAACATCTATCTTGGCGGCCAAGGCAGGGAAATCTCCCTTTCTCCCCAAGAAGAAAATCTAGCCCTTGAAGCCCACCGCCGCCTAGGCTTGGTCTTTAGCGGAGTAGACCTCCTCTATTCCTCCCAGGGCCCCCTTTTATGTGAAGTGAACAGCAACCTCTCTTACCTAGGCTTTCAAGAGGTAACTTCCCTTCCTGTTGGAAAATTTATTTTGCAAGAAATTTTAAGGCGAATAAAAAATAATTGAATTTTTCCATAAAAAAACTGACTTCCCATGGGAAGTCAGTTTTTTTTATTTAATAATAATTTATAAGTCCAGTCCTTTTTCTTCATCAAAAGCTTTCCAAGCAATTGCTGCTACCTTGGATCCTGAATGGACCAAGACCACAGAGGACAAGGGTACGCATTGATAATAGTCCGCTTGAGCCATTTCTTCTTGGAAAATTTCTTTCAAGCGGTCTCTTTCTTCCTCTCCTCCATAGAGAAGAGAAAAATAATATTTCTTAGAGGGGTCCAGTTTTGACCTTATCTCTTCACAAAGGTACTTATAGGCTCTTTTTTCTCCTCGAATCTTATTCAAGACACACATGAGGCCATCTTCAATCCCAATCATAGGGTGAATGTTTAAGGCCTTGGCAATGGTACCTGTGGTCTTTTTAACCCGTCCTCCACGAATTAAATTATCCAAGGATCCAAAGTAGGCTCTTAGGTATCCGGTGTCTTCCCCCTTCATTTCTTCTAACTTTTGACAAATTTCTTCAAAGCCATAGCCCTGTTTTTCCAGGTCCAGAGCCCGAATTAAGTACATTCCTTCGACAAAACTTACTGCATTGGTGTCAAAAACATACACGTTGAGGTCTTCTTGTTGCTTGGCATAAACTGCTGATGAACTATAGTAGGAGGAAAATTTATCTCCCATACAAATCATCAAGACATTTTTAATCTGTCTCTTGCGTATATCCTCAAAAATGGTTCCCAAGCGACTAAGGGGGGTCGCTGATGTCGTTGGAATTTCATCTTTCATTTTATCTATTAAGTCTTCGCGGCTAATGGTTTCCCCTTCGATATACTCTCCTTGAGAAAAATTAATGGCAAAAGGCACTGAATAAACCTGGTGCCTTTCTAATGTTTCCTTCTGGATATCGCTACCAGTGTCCACGATATAGGCTATAGAATTTTCCATACAACGTCCTTTCTTTACTATGTACCTACTTATAATCATACGGATTTTAAAGATTTTGTCAAGAATTTAGCCTTTTCCCAAAGACTTTCCTTGGTGAAAAAAGGACCAAAAAGTTTTTCTCAACTTCTTCGTCCTTTCTCATCCTTTTTTATTGGTCTTTTATTTGGGTTCCTTGGTCCTTGGGATCGTTGGTATTTAATATTTTTAAGAGGATATTTTTTTCCTTAATGGGGTCAATGGCATCTCTTTGATATACTTCCGCTCCTTGGTCAATGAGGTCTGTTAGTTCTTGATAGTTCATGGAGGGGATTTTTTTGGCCTCTTTGGACTTTCTAGGGTCTTGGGTCATAATCCCACTAACATCTGTCCAATTTTCATAGACCTTGCTTTCCAAAGCCCCTGCAATAAGAGACCCCGTATAGTCGGACCCACCTCTTTTAAAGGTCACCACTTGGCCTTTTCCGTTGGATCCATAAAATCCAGGAACCACCACTTTTTGTCCCTTGAAGATATTTTTTTGAATGGCCTCATAGGTTCCCTGGTGGTCTAGTTGGTCCTTGT
>JASBZN010000167.1 GCA_029983435.1 Urinicoccus sp.
AGTTCCGTCAGATCCAAAGCCCCAGAATTTACAAGCAATTGTTCCTTCTGGTTCTGTTTGAACAATTTCATCTACAGGAAGGGACAAGTGCGTTAAGTCATCTTCGATTCCAATAGTGAAACTATTCTTTGGTTGATCTTGATCTAAGTTTTTATAAACAGCCACAATTTGTGATGGTGTTGTATCTTTTGAACCAAGACCATAACGACCACCTACAATAAGGGGTTTATTTTTTTCTTCATAGTAAATATCACGAACATCTAAGTAAAGAGGTTCGCCAGCAGCTCCCTTTTCTTTTGTCCGGTCTAAAACAGCAATTTTTTCCACTGTCTTTGGCATGTTTTCTAAGAAAACTTCCTTACTAAAAGGTCTGTAAAGGTGAACTTTTATAAGACCAACCTTTTCTCCTTTTTTATTTAAGTAATCCACAACTTCTTCAATGGTTTCTGTAACAGAACCCATAGCAACTATTACTTTTTTGGCATCTTCTGCTCCGTAATAGTTAAATAAGTCATAGTGACGACCTGTTAATTCACTCATTTGCTTCATATAATCTCGAGTAATACCAACAATATCTGTATAGAAGTGATTAGAAGATTCCACGGATTGGAAGTAAATGTCTGGATTTTGCGCTGTTCCTCGAACCTTGGGATTAGAGGGTCCTAAAGATCTCTTCTTAAAGGCACGAATCGCTTCGTGGTCCACCATCTTATTTAAATCTTCATAATCCAAGACTTCAATTTTTTGAATTTCATGGCTAGTTCTAAACCCATCAAAAAAATGTAAGAAGGGAAGACTTCCTTTTATAGAAGATAAGTGAGCAACCCCTGCTAAATCCATAGCTTCTTGTACAGACCCAGAAGCCAACATGGCAAATCCACTTGCTCTTGTTGCCATAACGTCTTGGTGATCACCAAAGATACTTAAAGCATGTGTTGCTAAAGCTCTAGCTGCAACATGAAAAACTCCTGGTAAAAGTTCTCCAGAAATCTTATACATATTTGGAATCATTAATAAAAGTCCTTGGGATGCAGTAAAAGTAGATGTTAAAGCTCCTGCCTGTAAAGACCCATGAACTGCTCCTGCAGCTCCACCCTCTGCTTGCATTTCCTTTACCAGAACTTCTTGACCAAAGATGTTTTTTTGTTTTTTAGCTGCCCAGGCATCAATGTGTTCAGCCATTGGAGAGGACGGCGTTATTGGATAAATACATGCCACATCTGAAAATGCATAGGCTACATGGGCAGCCGCTTCATTTCCATCCATGGTTTTCATGAATTTTGCCATAAGAATACCTCCTTGTTTTTTATATTCATATTTTGCGTACAATAACCTTTACGTTTATAATATCAAATGACTTTTTGTAAAGCAATAATTTTCCTAGGACTTTTTGAAATATTGTGTCAAATATTTTTATAAAGAGTAACACTTTTCTCTTGAAAAATAATTTTATTTCCCAAAACCCCTTCTCAACTGTTTTCTTTTCTCCTCTTATTAATTTCCTTAATCAAACGGTCATTTAAAGTTGCAGCGGCATTGTATCCCAAGTCTTTCAATTTAAAATTCTTGGTGGCAACTTCAATAACCATAGATGTATTCCGACCACTTTTTACAGGAATATTCATTAGGGGAACCTCAATTCCCAAGTACTGACCATGTTGAATTTTTTCTCCCAACCTGTCATAGGAAATATTTTCGTTCCAAGGTTCTAAATGAACAATCAGGTCAATTTCTTTTTCTTCCATTACGCAGCCTACACCAAAAATCCGCTGCACATCAATAACACCAACGCCCCTAATTTCCATAAAATGCTGAGTTACCTTGGGACTTGTTCCGTGAAGCTGCTCGTCCATCCTGCGAATGATAACAGAATCATCACTTATGAGCTTATGACCATCTACTAAAAGGTCTAGCGCTGTTTCACTCTTTCCAACTCCTGAAGGGCCAGTTAAAAGAACTCCCACCCCATAAATATCCATTAAAATTCCATGAACACGCATAGAAGGCGCCAAGAGAACGTCTGTATAGTTAATCAATTGATTGACCAAACGACTGGTAGTGGCCTTGGTGGTTAAGATTGTCCGTTCGTATTTTTTAGCTAAGTCAATTGCTTCTTTAAATACAGCATTGCCTCTAGAAAAAATCATCACTGGAATATTACTAGCAAAAATTGGTTCGAGAACCTTGTAGCGTTTAGCCTCGCTTAAATCATTACAAAATTGCCATTCTGCTCCCCCAATAATTTGAATCCTTTCAGAAACGTATTTCCGAAAATAACCAAAAAGTTGTAAGCCCGGTCGATTTAATTCATTCGACTCAATTTCAACATGCTCATAATTTTTGGCCAAATAAACAACATCAAACCCCATGTCGTCTATGAGTTGCTTTAGAGAAAAGCATCCGTTCATTTCTCCTGCTCCTTCCAATAGTTTTTCAAACTTTCTGCCGCCTGACGATTCATCCCATCAACCTCTTTCAGCTCTTCAATTGAAGCTTCTTTAATTTTTTGTATGCTTTTAAAATGTTTCATTAAGGCATGCTTGCGTTTAGGACCAATTCCTGGAATATCATCTAATTGCGATTTAAAAA
>JASBZN010000168.1 GCA_029983435.1 Urinicoccus sp.
ATGAAATTCCTAATGTGACAAAAGAGTCACTTATTAATAAATATAAAAATAAATATAAGATAGAAGATTTAGCAACAGCTTTTGATGAGATTCACCAGCTTATGGATCAGGAGTTATTATTTTCTGAAGATGACATTGAATTAAAAGCTCCCTATAATCCTGATAATACCATTAAAGCCATGTGTCTTCATGTTGCCCATGATTGCAACTTAAGATGTAAATATTGTTTTGCTTCCCAAGGGGCCTATGATGACCAGCGTTTATTAATGGATGAGGAAACAGGAAAAGCAGCATTAAAATTTTTGTGCGAACATTCCAATAATCGAGTTAATTTAGAAGTGGACTTTTTTGGTGGAGAACCCCTGATGAATTTTGACCTGGTTAAAAAGTTAGTTTTTTATGGTCGAGAATTGGAAAAACAATACCACAAGCATTTTCGTTTCACTATTACCACCAACGGGTTGTTATTAGATGATGACAACATTGATTTTATTAACGAGCATATGGATAACGTGGTTTTGAGTATGGATGGAAGAAGAGAAATCCATGATGAAATGAGGCCAACAGCCAATGGAAGGGGAAGCTTTGACCTAGTAGTAAAAAATTTCAAACGTCTTATTGATAAGCGAGGAGATAAAGACTACTATATTCGTGGAACGTTTACTAACCATAATCTGGACTTTGCAAAAGATGTTAAGCTCTTTCATGATTTAGGTTTCGAAAAGACATCCATGGAACCAGTTGTAGCAGAAAGTAGCCAAGAATATGCCATTCGAGAAGAGCATTTAGACCAAATCTTAAAAGAGTATGAAACTCTTAGCGATGTTTACTTAAAGATTCGAAAAAAAGATCCAAACTTTTTATTTTTCCACTTTATGGTGGATTTAGAACAGGGACCTTGTGCTATTAAGCGGTCTGTTGGTTGTGGAGCTGGCTCTGAATATGTTGCCATTACACCAACAGGGGATATTTATCCCTGTCATCAGTTTGTTGGAGAAAATGAGTTTAAGATGGGCAACGTTCATACCGGCATTTGCAATACAGACTTGGTAGAAAATTTTAAATGTTCCAATGTTTTTACAAAAGAAGCTTGTCAAGATTGCTGGGCAAAATATTATTGCTCAGGAGGATGTCACGCCAATGCTTATTATGCAAATGGGTCTATTTTAGAACCCTATAAGGTTGGTTGTGAGATGGAAAAGAAACGGTTAGAAGCGGCGATTTCTATATTAGCAAATGAAAATTAATTAGGGGTGGATGTGGGGATGCAATGGTATATTCGAAGTAATTTACCAAAAGAAAAAGTTAACTTTAGAGCTCTTGGCCTATCCGAATTGGAATATCGGATTTTATTAAATCGAAAAATTTCAGATTATAAGGCCTTGGAAAATTTTTTGAATCCCAGTTTAGATCGGCTCTATTCTCCATTTTTAATGAAAGATATTATTCAAAGTGGCAATATTATTTCTAAACACCTAGCGTTAGGAGATAATATTCGTATTATTGGAGACTATGATGTAGATGGCATAATGTCTACGACGATTTTAATGCGGGGATTAGGACGTTTAGGAGCTAAAGTTGATTATAAAATCCCTCATCGTATAAGGGATGGCTATGGAATTAGTTCTAGGTTAGTGGAAGAAGCCTATGCAGATGGGATTCAGCTAATCATTACTTGTGATAATGGAATTGCAGCTTTTGAAGCTCTTGAAAAAGCTAACGAATTGGGAATGGATCTTATTTTAACAGATCATCACGATTTAGTTACGAAAGAAGGCTGTGAAATTCTTCCTCCTGCATCAACGATTATTAATCCAAAGCAAAAAGAGGACACCTATCCTTTTAAAGCCTTATGTGGCGGGGCGGTGGCCTTTAAGTTAATGCACTCTCTTTATACGGTCCACGGTCTAGAAGGCTATTTATCGGAAGATTTTTTACCCTATGTAGCCTTAGCTACTGTTTGTGATGTGATGCCTCTCATTGGTGAAAATAGGATCTTGGTTAAAGAAGGCCTAGAGGCTATGGAAGAAACAAATCATTTGGGTTTAAGAGCCTTAATCAATACATCTGACTTGGCAGGAAGGACCTTAAAACCTTATCATTTAGGTTTTGTTCTTGGACCAACTATTAATTCTGTAGGCCGCCTAGAAGATGCCAATCAAGCGGTGGAATTATTCCTTACAGAGGATGGGGACTTTGCCGAGTCTTTGGCTGGGAAATTCAAAGATTTAAATACTTACCGACAAGACCTAACGAATCAAGCAATTAAGAACATTGAAGAAAAAATAGATGGATTAGAAACATTACCAAAAATACTTATGCTAGTGGAAGAAGATCTTCACGAAAGTATTGCTGGTATTGTGGCTGGTCGGATAAAAGAAAAGACCAACCACCCCACTGTGGTTTTAACGAAAACACCTAAGGGTCTCAAAGGATCTGGGAGAAGTATTGAACCTTATAATATGTCTTTGGAATTTAGCAAGTTTAGGGATGAACTTAATAGTTTTGGTGGTCATGCCATGGCTTGTGGTTTAAGTTTAGAGGAAAAAAACTTCCCCAATTTTTACAAGAAAGTTTTA
>JASBZN010000169.1 GCA_029983435.1 Urinicoccus sp.
TATGCTCCTTTACTAGCGTTTCAACAATCTTTGTCAGATGTTTTTTCATTCTTTGTATTGGCGTAAGAAGTTTTAACCGTTACATTTGGAACCATTCCCAATTTACCTGATAGAGAGTTTACCTCATCTTCTCTTCCGTCAACAATAACAGAAATCAAAGAAAGGCCTTTTTCTCGATAGGGAATTCCCATGCGGCCAACGATAATTGACTGATAATCATGTAAAAGACCATTGATTTGATCAATGTTATCTTCTGTTTTGTAATGAACCACAATTGCTAAAATAGCAATCTTATTATCCATATCTTTTCCTCCAATCTAATTGATCCAGTAAGTATGACTCCTAGCTTCATCAGAAAGTTCAATTCCATTGTACCACTTCTTAAAAAAAATAGAAAATTTATAGAAATTTCTCTTCTGTCTATCTTCTCCATAAAAAAGAGCTAAGAAATCTCTACTATTTCCTAGCTCCTTGTCTTTTAAATTTCTAAATCATCTATCCAAGTTTTTATTTCTTCTGCTTCTATATTGCGACCCCAGCGGCGTCCTTCTAAAAACTTTAATTTGCCCCCATAGTTTTCTTCTAAGCGGGCTTGCGCTTGGTCTATTTGACTGCCACCTGAAGTAACAAAAGGTATAAGCACTTTATCTTTTAAATTTTCTTTTTCTAAAAAGTGATCAATAATCCTCGGTTCGATTCCCCACCAAATGGGAAAACCAATAAAAACAAGGTCGTACTCTTGCAAATTTTTATCCAAGGTCTTATAATCTGGACGAGCAGATTCATCTTGCATTTCTATACTTGACCTGGATTCCTTATCTTTCCAATTTAAATCTTCTCTTGAATAGGCTTCTTCTGGCTCGATTTCTGCTACATCATAGTTCATCACTGTAGCAATTTTTTCCCCAGTAGCTTGTGTCGTTCCTCCACAAGAAAAATAGGTTACTAATGCCTTTTTCATTTTCTAATCCTTCTTTCTAGTCGACAAAAAAAGACAAAAACCTAGGTTTTTGTCTTTTTTTATTTCTTACCGTTGTCCTAATCCACCATCTACTTTTAGTAGACCTGCTTTGTTTTTTCCAACGAATTTTACAAGTTCAATTAAATCTCTGAAGTTATCTTCTTCTTCTACTTGTTCATCAACAAATTTTCTTAAGAAGTTTTCTGCTGCATAATTTTTTTCACTAATGGCAAGTTCTAATAAATCTTGAATACTCTTAGTAATCATTTGTTCATGTTCATAAGCAGCTTCTAAGACTTCTAACAAGCCAGCATATTCTGTTTTTTGTGCCTTTATATCTTCTAATTTAACTTGCCCATCTAAAGATTTTACAAATTGAACAAAGGCTTCTGCATGTTCAAGTTCTTCTTGGGTTTGTTTTAGCATCCAGGAAGAAGCTCCTTTAAGGTTTGCATCGTCCAGGTAAATCCGCATTCCGTTGTAGACATAAGATGCTTCATATTCTTTTTTAATTTGATCATTTAAAGCTTTTTCTAATTTTTTACTTAACTTCATTTGAAACTCCCCTCTTCATTTTTAATTACCAGATAAAATAAGTTTCTCTTATTTCCGTTGTCCCAGTTTACTATCTACTTGGAACATTGCTGTGATATCATCTCCAGCCAATTCTATTAATTCTAAAACATCTCTGAAGTTATCTTCTTCTTCTACTTGTTCATCTACATAGGTACGAAGGAAGTTTTCAGCAGCATAGTTGTTTTCTTTAATAGCCAAAGCTAATATATCTTCGATACTTTTGGTAATTTCTTTTTCATGGCTTAAGCCTGCTTCCCAAACAGAGGCTAATCCATCATAATCTGTTGTTTCTTTTTTAATTTGTCCCAATTCTACTTGTCCATCTACAGATTTAATAAATTGGATAAAGTCTTCTGCATGTTGAATTTCTTCTTTAGTTTGTAGCGTCATCCAGTGTGTCGCTCCATGGGCTCCTAAATCATCTAGGTAAATCCGCATCCCATTGTATTTATAGGCTGCTTGGTACTCCATAGCCACTTGTTTATTTAAGGCATCTTGCAACTTTTGACTTAATTCCATTGTATAACCTCCATTTATTTCCATGATTTTCTTACTTTACCATTATTACCCAATATCTGATAAATCTAACAAAAATTCTTTGACTCTTTCATCTCTTTAAGAAAAAGCTCTTTTCTTTTACAGCTTATTTTTAATCATTTCCCCTTCTTTAACAATCAAGACCATATTGTCTGGAGAAATATTTCGGATATTTTCCAAGGGATTTTTACTTAAAACCAAAAGATCTGCAGACTTTCCCTTTTCTAAGGTTCCTGTAACGTCGTCTACTTTTAGCATCTCTGCCCCTGTTTTTGTTGCAGCAACAATGGTGTCCATAATAGAAATTTTTGCCTTTTCTACAAAAGAAACCATTTCTCCAATCGCGGTAATTCCATAAGGTGTCAAGCTGGAACAAAAAGAATCCGACCCAATGGTAAGGCCTATTTTTTTCTTAGCTGCTTTTCGTAAGTTGTCGTACACTCGATTTAATTCTTTTTCA